>JACCXG010000378.1 GCA_013697225.1 Acidobacteriota bacterium | reverse complement strand
TCATGTTCGGGTACACCAGACCCTCCGGCGCCCCCCCCAGCGTCGTCTGCCACGACACCCGGTAGCCCTCGTGCATGCCGACCTGCAGATCCGGCGCCGCGTGAATGTAGGGGCCCGAGTAGATCTCCCGCCCCTTGTACACCGAACGGACGATAGCGCTGCCATCCTCCGGATCGGTCATCGTGAGAAGCCCCGCAGTGAGACTCGCGAGGAGCGCGTCGGCCTCGGCGCCGGGGCTGACGGTGCCGCCCGACTCACGGCCACGAAGGTTGACGTAGATCTGCCCGATGCCCATGGCGTACGCGCGCGTGCGGGTCCAGTCCACGTTTTCCCAGAACGTGCCGCCGCTGAAAAGGTCGTCGAGAGTCTTGTCGGCGGGCTGTTGCCCTTCGAGCACCATGTAACCGTTCTGAACGAGCCAGGTGTTCAGGTTTACTGCCTTCCGCCAGGAATGGAAGCCATGGTCGGAGAGGACCAGGAGCGTTGTGCCGGGCTCCAGGCGTTCCAGGACGTCGCCGACGAACATGTCGGCCCGCCGGTAGATGCGCTCGATCGCGTCGCCGAACTTCGCCGCGAGCGCGGCATCGTACATCGGGTGCCGGTCGTCCATGAACCGCCACATCATGTGCTGCACACGGTCCGTGGACTCGATCACCCCCACCAGCAGATCCCACTCGCCGGCGGCCACCCGGCTGATGATCACCTGCGCCCGGTCGTCGAACGCCCGGTAGAGATCGTCCATGAAAGTCGCTTCGTCGATCCGTTCCTCGTTGAGCGGCCAGGTTGCCTCGGCCCAGCCGAGCGTGCGGTACGGGCCGAGGCTCCTGGCCAGCCGCCCTGCAAACCCTGAAGGGCTGGAGATCGGAACCGGCGGATTGTCCGGCGTCCAGTTCACCGGCGAGACGTAGAGCCGCAACTCGTCGCCGGCCTCGAGCAGGAGCAGCTGCGTCATCCCGTGGACTCGGGTGAACAGATTGATCCGGAACTCGAGCGGTATCCACGCGCTCCAACGGCCAGGATCGAGCGGAACGGACCGGCCGCCGAGTTCGACGATCGCTGTGCGGGCCGGGCGGTTCCAGCGGATGCGCATCGGCAGCTCCACGTCGCGGCGCTGCTGGAGTGCGGCGAGCGCAGTACGCTCCGCTTCCGTCAGGGACGCTCCTCGCTGGCGGAGGGCCTGAATCCGGCTCCGGACGATCGGATCCGGCGGGCCGGTCAGGGAGGTGTCCGCAACATCGTTCTCCATGACCAGGCGTTTGAGGATGCCCCCCATCTCGGTGCCCCCCTCCTCGAACCGGCTCAAATCCGTCGCGAAGTAATAGAACGTCCCCATCGTCCCGCGGATGTCCGGAAGGGGCAGCCCGGAGAGGAGCTCCCCGTTGGCGACCTCCTCAGGGGGAAACGTGACCGGCACCGTCAGGATGCTGGAGCGCACCCCGTGTTGACCGGCAGTCACCCAGAACGACTCACCGCCACGCGTGGAGTGCACTTTCGGCCGCGCAATCGGTATCCAGTCGAACAGGAATCTCGCGGGCTCGCGGCGCACCATGCCCAGGTCCGGCAGATAGGTTTCCGTGTCGCGCACGAGGAAGTCATAGATGTTGTGCTTCCCCGGGTTTGCCCCGGTTGCGAACGACGCCCAGGCTGTAGGAGATTCGGCCGAGTGCGTGGTCGTCAGTGGATAGAGCCCTCCCTCTGCCATGAGCGCCTTGATGTTCGGCAGCTTGCCTTCGTCGACCCATTGCTGCACCAGCCGCGGATCCATACCGTCGAAGCCGAGGATGACCATCTTCTGACGCGGGAGAGGAGGTGTGCGCGAGCAGGAGAGCAGAGAGAACGCCAGCGCCACCAGGAGCAACGCCGCCGCAGGAACGCGGATGTGCATGGAAGCGGCGATTATAGCAACGGACGGAAATGCTACCCTCGTTGCTGTGCGAGTACTGGGCGTCGACCACGGGCGCAAGCGGATCGGGCTCGCCCTGTCGGATGTGACTGGCACGCTCGCGCGCCCGTGGAAGACTGTCGAATCAACGGGGACGGCGCGTCAGGCTGCCGATCTGGCGGCAGCGGTAGACACGCTGCTGGCCGAACCCGACGGGCTCGACCTGATCGTCCTGGGCTGGCCGCGCCGGCTCTCGGGAGAGCCCAACGAACAGACCGCGGAGGTCGAGAAGCTTGCCGCGAGGCTGCAGACGCTGGTCCCTGTGCCGGTGGTGCTGCAGGACGAGCGTCTGACGAGCCGTGAGGCCGAGAGCCTCCTGGCGCGTCGCGAGAAGGACTGGCGCAAGCGGAAGCTGATGCTCGATGCTGCCGCAGCCGCCGTGATTCTGCAGGACTACCTGGATTCACGCCCTGGCACGGAACGCGCAATCTCCACGAGCAGGCCCGAAGAGGGCGGACACGACGGCAGCCCATGAAGCGAATTCTTCTCCTCCTCGTTGTTGCCGGCATCCTGATCGTCGCCGGGGTTGGCGGCTGGTTCTTTGTGGACTCCGGGCGGCCTTACAAGGGTTTCGAAGGTTCGGAGCAGTTCGTCGAGATCCCACCCGGCGCGGGCCCCGCGGCCATCGGGCGCCGGCTTGTCGACGCTGGTGTGGTCCGCGACGAGCTGCGGTTCCGGATTGCGCTCTGGCGCAGTGGACAGGCGCGGCGGCTGCAGGCAGGCGAGTACCGATTCGAAGGACCGGTGAGTCCGCGGGAGGCCATCGATCGCATCGCGCGGGGGGACGTATTCCTTCGGGCGATCACCTTCCCCGAAGGGCTCACCATCCGCCAGATGTCCGAAATCTACGGGCGCTCGGGCTTCGGCCAGGCGGCCGATTTCGTCCGGGCCGCTGGCAATCCCGAGCCGATTCGCGATATCGATCAGGCGGCCGGCGATCTCGAGGGCTATCTCTTTCCAAATACGTATTCGCTTCCGCGGAGCACAACCGCCGAAGGGCTGGTCCAGCGGATGGTCACCGCCTTTCGGGATGCGCTGACTGCCGATCTTGTCGAGCAGGCGGCGGCGCGAGGTTTGTCGGTGCGAGAGCTCGTCACGCTGGCGTCGCTCGTAGAGAAGGAGACCGCCAAGCCCGAGGAGCGGACGATCGTCGCGGGCGTCTATTCGAACCGGCTGCGCATCGGCATGGGGATGCAGTGCGACCCCACCGTCATCTACGCGCTCGAACGCGCGGGTCTGTACGACGGAAATCTCACACGGGCCAACCTGCGGTTCGATTCACCGTACAACACGTATCGATACGCCGGGCTGCCGCCGGGCCCTATCGCTGCGCCGGGGCGGGCGGCACTGGCGGCCGCCGCGAATCCCGCCGACGTTCCCTACATCTACTTCGTCAGCCGCAACGACGGTTCTCACGTATTCGCGACGACCCTCGACGAGCACAACCGGAACGTGCACGAGTATCAGGTCAAGCCCTTCCGGCGCGCTGCCGGGCAGCAGTGAACGGCTTCCTGCAGCTCGCTTCGCCCCCTCATCGTTCGCCCCATTTGAGTTTCTGCCTCAGCACGTCGAAGTAGCTGCGGCTCGAAGAGCGCACCAGCCGAAGCGGCTTGTTCGCGCGGCTGATGGTGACCACGTCGCCCGGCTCGAGTGCGTGACCCGACTGCCCGTCGAACGTGACGAACACCTCCTCGTTGCCGTTCATCGCCGGCGTCACGGCAATGCGCGATGCTCCCGAGACCACCAGCGGACGGTTGGTCAGCATGTGGGGAGCGATCGGCGTGAGGAGCACGGCATCGACCACCGGGTGAACGATGGGGCCGCCGGCGGCCAGGTTATACGCCGTCGACCCGGTTGGCGTCGCGACGATGAGGCCATCCGCGCGGACGCGCATCACGGGGCGGTCCTCTACGGCGACGGAAAGGTCGATGATGCGGGACAGGGCGGCCTTGGTGATGACCACATCGTTCAACACGAGCTCGTCGGCGAAGCTTGCGCCGTCCCTCAGGGTCCGCGCCTGCAGCATCATCCGCTCTTCGATCTGGGCGGTGCCGGCGAGCGCCGCCTCCAGCGAGGGGTAGAGCTCGTCGAGGGTGATCTCCGTGAGGAAGCCCAGGCTCCCGAAATTCACCCCCGCAATCGGCACATCGGCATCCGCGCGGGCAATGCGCCTGGCCATCCCGATCAGTGTTCCGTCACCACCGAGAAGCACGATCAGGTCGCACGCGGCGGGCAGCGCATCGGGGGTCGTGGTGCGGGCCTTCTGCAGGCCCGCCAGCCCCGCTGTTGCCGTCTCGAACACCACGTCCACGTGGCGTGCCTCGAGCCAGGCGGCAAGCTCCGCGAGCACGCCTGCCGCTGCCTCGACGTGGTGCTTGGCGACGAGCCCGACTCTCGTTATGCGTGACATCTTGTGCCTGACATCAGCCCAGTCGAAGGTGAAGCAGGAACTCGCGGTTCCCTTCCATTCCGGTGATGGGTGATTCCACCACGCCGAGGCGGACGAAGCCAAGCTGCTCGGCGGCGGCGGTCACCTCCTCGACGGCACGGGCCTGCACGTCCGGATCGCGCACGATGCCTCCCTTCCCGACATCGGCACGGCCCGCCTCGAACTGGGGCTTCACCAGCGCCACGACGTCGGCGCCTGGCGCGAGCAGCGGCGGCACGACAGGGAGGATCTGCCGGAGTGAGATGAACGACACGTCTATCGTGACGATGTCGAACCGGCGGGTTCCTTCCGGAAGGGTGTCGGGGGTGAGTGTCCGCGCGTTCACCCGCTCGAAGACGACGACCCGTGGATCGCTGCGCAGCTTCCAATCGAGCTGGCCATGGCCAACGTCGAGTGCGACGACCCCCGCGGCCCCCCGCTGAAGGAGAACGTCGGTGAAGCCGCCGGTGGATGCACCAATGTCGAGCGCCCTCCGCCGGTCCGCCTCGATCCGGAATTCATCGAGTGCGTGCGCCAGCTTCAGACCGCCGCGACCCACATAGGGGTGTTCCGGCGCGTCGATGCTGATCTCGGCGTCTTCGGCGACTGGTGTGCCAGCCTTCACCGACGGCTGGCCGTCGACGCGGACCTGGCCTGCCAGAATCATCGCCCGCGCGCGTTCGCGGGATGCGACGAGACCCCGCTCGACCAGCGTGATGTCCAGCCTGGATCCTTTCTTCAATGGGTACGTGCCACGACCCACCGGGCAATGGCAGGAAGCTGCCCCTCGAGCGCAGCGGATCGAAGCGCCTCCAGGGCCTCTCCCACACAGGTGTCCGCCCGGCGGCGTGATTCGTCGAGGCCCAGCAGGGCGGGATATGTGGGTTTTCCTGCAGCCGCGTCTTTGCCCGCGGTCTTGCCCAGAACGGCCGATGCCCCCTCTACGTCGAGGATATCGTCGACGATTTGAAACGCGAGGCCAAGCTGCGCACCGTACGTGCCGATGGCCGACAGCATGTCGGGAGTGCCGCCGGCAAGCACGCCGCCGACGAGGGCGCTGGCGCGAAGGAGCGCCCCTGTCTTCCGCGCGTGCATCTCGCCGAGACTGCGCTCGTCGAGCGGCGCGGCGCCCGGTTCCGCCGCGGCGAGATCGATCGCCTGACCGCCCACCATGCCGGCGGCACCGGCGGCCTCGGCAACGAGCGTGATCGCCTGGAGCTTCCGCCGTGAGAGCTCCGGCTCGTCAAGCCACGGCCGCACTTCGGATGGCTGAGGGTCCCTGGCCAGCAGGATGAAAGCCTCGGCAAGCAGCGCATCACCGGAGAGGATCGCCGTGCCCTCTCCGTAGGCGACGTGTGCGGTCGGCCGGCCGCGCCGCAGGGTGTCGTTGTCCATCGCCGGCAGGTCGTCGTGCACGAGGGAGTAGGTGTGAATCAGCTCGATCGCGCAGGCAGCGGGAAGCGCCACAGTGTGCACCTGCCGCTGATCCAGGCCCGAACGGACACCGACGGCTTCGGCGGCGGCGAGCACGAGCATCGGCCGCAGCCGCTTCCCTCCGGCCAGGACGCTGTAGCGCATGGCCTCCGCAAGCCGTTCCGGAACGCCTCGGTCGGGGAGCAACCGGGCCAGCGCCGCATCCACCTCGCTGCGCCGCGCGGCGAGCCAGCCCTCGAGGGGCTCGGGAGTCACCGCGTCTTGCCCCCCTCGTCTGGGGGCGTCAGCCCCATTGCTGCCGGCGCCCCGCGGAGCTCTCCGCGGTCGTTGAGAATCTCGAGCCGCCGCTCTGCCGCTTCCAGTTGTGCGTGGCAGAAGCGCGAGAGCTGCACACCGCGCTCGTAGAGTTCCATCGCCTGTTCGAGGCTCAGGTCCCCCTCTTCCATCTTCCGGACGATCGCTTCGAGCTCCGCGCTTGCGGACTCGAAATCCTTAATGGTCGGATCCATACCTGCCGCGCACCTCGCAGTCGAGTTCTCCATCGTGCAGGGTCACGCGGACGCGCTCCCCCGCGGGCACGTCCGTCGCCCGCCGCACGATCACCGTGCGATCCGCATTCCAGCACACCGCGTAACCTCTCGCCAGAACCGCAAGCGGACTGAGGTTGGCGAGTCGGCCGGCAAGAGCCGCGAGCCTCGCCTGCGCGCGATCCCGGCGCCGCCGCGCTGCCGCACTCAGGCGCCCGTCTGCCGCAACGAGGCGGCCGCGCATGGCGGCAACCCTGCGGCGCACTTCACCCGCCTCGAGCCGGGTCCTGCGCCCTTGCAG
>JACCXG010000375.1 GCA_013697225.1 Acidobacteriota bacterium | reverse complement strand
GTGCAGTACGACGACTACGTCAAGCTGATGTTCGACCTGCAGCTCATCGCCTTCCAGACCGACATGACACGGGTGGTCACGATGATGATGGGGCGCGAGGGGAGCATGCGGACGTACCCCGAAATCGGCGTGGCGGACCCCCATCACCCGCTGACCCACCATCGCGGAAACGCGGAGTGGATCGAGCGCGTGACAAAGGTCAACACCATGCACATGGAGCTCTTCGCCGGCTTCATTCAGAAGCTGAAGTCCACGCCCGATGGTGACGGCAGCCTGCTCGACCACTCGATGATCGTGTATGGCAGCGGCCTTAGCGACGGCAACCGCCACACGCACGAGGACCTGCCTGTGCTGATGGTCGGCGGCGGCGGTGGGTTCCGCCGCGGCAGCCACATCCAGTATCCGAAGGACACCCCGATGACCAACCTCTTCCTGACGTTGCTCGACAGGATAGGTGTGCAGGCCGAGAAGATCGGCGACAGCACAGGACACATCGAGCATCTCACCGAGGTCTGAGGGGGGAGGGGATACGCGACACAGGCTGACCCTATGAGGCCGCTCGCGTATCTCCTCGCCATCCTCTGCCCCCTGCTGGCGGCCGCCCAGCCCTCCCCGTCCTCTTCCATGCTGGTCTACTTCGGAACCTACACGGGGGAGAAGAGCCAGGGCATCTACGTCTCCACCCTCGACCTGCAGACCGGCGCGCTCTCTCCCCCCCGGCTTGCTGCGGAGACGCCGAGCCCAAGCTTCCTGGCGGTGCATCCCGCACGCGATGTCCTCTACGCGATCAACGAAATCAACGAGTTCGAGGGAAAGCCCGGCGGTTCGGTGGGCGCCTTCTCGATGGACCGCGCGTCGGGCACGCTGAAGGCGATCAACCGCCAGTCCACCGTCGGCCCGGGCCCCGCTCACCTCATCGTCGATGCGGCCGGGCGCAACGTGCTGGTCGCAAACTACGGCGGCGGGAGCGTTGCCGTGCTGCCGATCGGACCGGACGGTGCCCTGCAGCCCGCCTCGTCGTTCGTGCAGCACCGCGGGTCGGGGGGCAATCCGGACCGGCAGAAGGCGCCTCATGCCCACGCCGTGCAACTCGACGCGGCCAATCGCTTTGCCTACGTGCCGGACCTCGGCATCGACAAGGTGCTCATCTACCGGTTCGACAGTGACAAGGGAACGCTCGCGCCGAACGACCCCGGTGAGGCCGCACTGCCCGCGGGCTCGGGTCCGCGTCACTTCGCGTTTGGCCCGCAGGGGCGGTTCGCCTTCGTGATCAACGAATTGACCCTCACGATCACCAGTTTCCAGGTCGATGCGGAGCGTGGCGGGCTGACGGCGGTACATACCGTCTCCACGCTGCCGGCCGGGGAGGCCGTCCAGAAGGGCTACAGCACGGCCGAGGTGCAGGTACACCCGTCCGGGCGGTTCCTGTACGGCTCGAACCGCGGACACGACACGATTGCGGTCTTCACGCTCGACCAGGACACCGGCCGCCTGACCGCCATCCAGCACGAGCCCACCCAGGGCAGCACCCCACGCAACTTCGGCATCGACCCCACCGGAACCTACCTGCTTGCGGCGAATCAGCGCTCCGACTCGGTCGTGGTCTTCCGGATCGATGCCGGGACCGGCCGACTCACACCAACGGGGCACACCGTCACGGTCGGCTCACCGGTGGCCGTGAAATTCGTAGGGCGGTAGTTTCCAGTTGCCGGTCGCCGCCGGTCGCCAGTTGCCAGTTCCGGCAGTTCCCAGTTCCGCCAGCTTCGCGAGTTCCCGGTCCCAGTTGCCCACTGCCAGCGGGTAGCGGGCAGCAGGGCGGGCAGCGGGTAGCAGTCAGGGGGCAGCAGGCAGCCCTGGAACGGCAGGCCGGGACCCGGGAACCGGTCTGGGAAACTGGAAACTGGAGACTGGGAACCCCGTTGGAATCCGTGTTGCACGTGCGAGCCGCATGCGAAGCAGCGCCAACATCAAAGGGCATCCGCTCCATCCGATGCTCATCCCCTTTCCCTTCGCCTACCTTTTCGGGAGCGCACTCATCAATGTGTGGGCACGCAGGGGTGGCAGGAGCGAGTGGTATCGCACGGCCAGCCACATGAGCGTGCTGGGGCTCGGCTCGGCTGTCGTGGCGGCCGTGCCGGGGTTGATCGACTATGCGTTTGCCGTGCCGCCGAAGAGCTCCGCGCGGCGGCGCGCCACGAGCCACATGTTCGCCAACCTCTCCGCCGTTGGACTCTTTGCTGCCGCGCGTCTCGGTCGCCGGGGGGACGATCGTCCTCCCTCTGCCGCAGCCCTCGCCGCGGAGCTGTGTGGCGCGGGGCTGCTGGCGGCAGGCGGCTGGCTCGGCGGGACCCTCGTCTACCGTAACCAGATTGCGGTGGACCACCGCTACGCCGACGCAGGCAAGTGGCGCGTGAAGACCTTCTCACCCGACACGCCGGGAAGCCAGGAGGTGGACGCCGGCTCGAACGACGAGCTCGGTCCGGACCAGATGAAACTCCTCCGCATCGGCGCACGGCGCATCGTCCTGGCGCGGACCGACAGCGGGCACGTCGCATTCGACGACCGCTGCACCCACACAGGAGGCCCGCTGGCCGATGGCGCCCTTGCGTGCGGGGTCGTGCAGTGCCCCTGGCATGGGTCACAGTTCAACGTCCACACCGGTGAGGTGAAGCGGGGTCCTGCGGAAGAAGGCATCAAGACCTACGAGGTCACCGAACGTAGCGGCCGTGTGTGGGTCCGGCTGCCCTCAGAAGAGGTGAGTGCCTCATGACGCTTCCGCTGCCTCCACAGGAACCACCGCGTCCCCCGGAACCTCCGGTGACGCCCGACCGGGGAGACGAGGCGCCGGTAACGCCGCCGACCGAGCCCGATCCAATCCCGGTCCAGGAGCCGCCCGACGCGCCTGGCAACCAGCAGGGCCCCTACGTCGTGGCGTAGCCGGTTTACTTCTGCCCCTTGCGGCCGGGCAGGTAGCTCTGCGCCGCGTCCTTCACGGTCTGCTTCAGGAAGCCGAGGGCATTGGCGTCCCCCTTCAGGACCGATGAGGCGAAGGCTTTCGCCTGTTCGAACGAGATGTGCGGCGGCAGCGGCGGCACGTCAGGGTCCGTCACCGCTTCCAGCACTGCCGGACGATCCGCGGCAAGCACACGGTCCCAGGCATCCGCAATCTGATCCGGGCGATCCACGCGCACTCCGAGGAGCCCGAGCGACTCGGCATAGCGCGCATAGGGGAAGTCAGGGAGATCCTGCGAGGCGTCGAACTTCGGATCTCCCTGGAGCGCGCGCTGCTCCCAGGTCACCTGGTTCAAGTCCCCGTTGTTCAGCACCAGGACAACGAGCCGGGGATCCTCCCATTCCCGCCAGTACTTCGCGATCGTGATCAGCGCGTTGATGCCGTTCATCTGCATCGCCCCGTCCCCGACCATTGCCACGGCCAGGCGCGCCGGGTGGCAGAACTTGGCGGCAATCGCGTACGGCACCCCGGGGCCCATGGTCGCCAGCGTTCCGGACAGCGACGCCATCATGCCGCGCCGGATCCTGATGTCGCGGGCGTACCAGTTCGCCGCGGAGCCCGAGTCGGCAACCAGGATGGCATCGTGCGGAAGCTTTGGGGACAGCTCACTGAAGACACGTTGCGGGTTGATGGGATTGGCCTCGTTCATGGCGCGGGCATCGAGCACCGTCCACCAGTCGGCCACGTCGGCCTCGATCGTTTCACGCCAGGAACGATCTTCCTTGCGGGTGAGGTGCGGCAGGAGCGCACGGAGCGCCGGCCCGCTGTCGCCAATCAGGTTGACCTCCATCGGGTAGCGGATGCTCAGCATCCGGCCGTCGATGTCGATCTGCACGCCGCGCGCCTGCCCTTCCGCGGGCAGAAACTCCGAATACGGGAAGCTGCTGCCGACCATCAGGAGGGTGTCGCAGCCCTGCATCATGTTCCAGCTGGGCCGTGTGCCGAGCAGGCCGATGGCCCCAGTCACAAACGGCAGATCGTCGGGAAGGACTGCCTTGCCAAGCAGTGCCTTCGCAACGCCGGCTCCCAGGCGATCTGCGACCTCGAGGACCTCGTCGGCAGCGCCGAGGGCTCCCGCGCCGACGAGCATCGCGACCTTCTGCCCGGCATTCAACACGTCGGCCGCACGCCGCAGATCCTGCTCGCGGGGAACGATATGCGGGAGCGACACCCCCAGACCGGAATGGATGGTGCCGTGCTTGTGGGGCGGTTGCTCCACCGCGTCGAGCTCCTGCACGTCGTTTGGAACGATGAGGCAGGTTACTGTCCGTTGGACCAGCGCGATTCGCATCGCGCGGTCCACCAGGTGCCGGATCTGCTCCGGGGTTGTCGCCATGTGCACGTACTCATGCGCGACATCCTTGAAGAGCGAAAGCAGATCGACTTCCTGCTGGTAGCTGCCCCCGAGGGCCGCGCGAGCCTGCTGCCCCACAATCGCCAGCACCGGCTGATGGTCGAGCTTGGCGTCGTACAGCCCGTTGAGCAGGTGAATCGCGCCAGGCCCGGAAGTGGCCAGACACACTCCCACTTCCCCCGTGAACTTCGCGTGCGCACACGCCATCAGCGCGGCGAGCTCCTCGTGCCGGGCCTGAATGAACTTCAGGCGATCGCCCGCACGATCCAGCGCTCCGACGATGGCGTTGATGCCGTCGCCGGGGTAGCCGTAAATGCGTCGCACACCCCAGTCGGAGAGCCGCTGGAGCAGATGATCAGAAACGTTGGCCGCCATGGCTGGCCAGTCGCTGCAAGCAGCAGTCCAACCCGGGTGAGAGGGTTGCTGGTCCACAGGCGTGGCCCAGGCGGGCTACTGTCGATTGCCCTCCCGCGTGGTGCCCCCGTTCAGCGAGCGTTCGTAGCGATCGTCGATCAGATACTTCGGCCCGAGGGCATCGCGGAGCGGATCCGCCTGCTCCTCACAGAAGCCGACGTGCAGATGCCGCCGCCATCCTTCGGCATGCTCGAACCGGCGGGACAGCCTGCCCAGCGCCCGGCTGAAATCGTCCATCGTTTGCACGTAGTAATCCATGTCCTGTGTCGTGCGCAGGAACTCCCGCTGGCTCTCGTGGCAGGCCAGTGCGGCGCGCTTGCGGACCTGGACACCAGTCGTGTCAACGAACGCGCCTGGCGCCACGACGCGGCGGAGCTGATCCCGAAGGCCGTGCGGGCTGGCGTGGTACAGGGTGACCGGTGCCGCCGTTGGCGGCCGGGAAGGAGCCGTCCGGTAGCCGCCATGGGCGCGGGCGAACGCCGCCGTCACAGCAAGCCGGGAGGCGGTCGTGTGATCCTCCATGTAGTCCTGCGGCGAATGCGTCAGGATGACGAGCGGCTTCACATGCCGGATGATGCCGCAGAGGCGCCGCAGCGTACGGCTGTCGTAGAAAATCTCGAGGTCGTGGCACATCGGCGGGTGCCACGTCGCACCGAGCATGCGCGCCGCGGCCTGCGCTTCTCCCCTGCGCACGCGAGCCGTCCGGGCCGGCGGGGTATTCAGGCTCCCGAGGTTTCCGGTCGAGAGGTTCAGGTAGTGGATGGCCCAGCCGGCATCGGCCAGCAGGAGCATCGTGCCGGCCATCACGAACTCGATGTCGTCGGGGTGCGCCGCGACTGCCAGGGCGGCTGGCGCCTGCGCGTCCCGACGCTGAGTGGCGGGCCGGTTCACAGCCTGGGGGGGGCCGGGGTGATCGGCGCACCCCAGGAGACGATCCCCTTTACCTTCGTCTTCCGCTTGAACACCTTGTCGCCGTTCGTGACGTACATCTCGTCCATGTTCGCCCCGCCGAACTTCACGCTCGAGAGCGACGCCGTCTGCGGTGCGGGGATGATGGCGTGGCACTTTCCGATCTGATCGAAGACCTGCACGCCAAGGGATGTCGCGATGTAGACGCGTCCCTCCGCATCGACAGTCATGCCGTCACCGCCGCTGCGCGTGGCGGCATCGGGCATGTGCAGATAGAAGTAGCGCTGCTTGTGCGCAAGCGATCCGTCCGGCTGAATCTGATAGGCCCAGGAGAGCCCCCCGGCGTGGTCCGAGACGTACAGCAGCGACTGGTCAGGCGAGAACAGGACCCCGTTGGGGTACTCGATCCCTTCATCGACCACGCGCGGCACGCCTCCCTTCGGCAGGAACCACACCTTCTTGCCCGGGGAGTCGGTGAAGTACAGGTCCCCCTTCGCGTTGAGGGCGAGATCGTTGATGAGCACGTTCTCCGCGACGACCTCCGCCTGGCCCTCCGGACCGTAGGCGACGAGCTGCCGGCTGCGGGTTGCGCCGGCATACAGACGCCCGTCGGGCCCGAACATCATCCCGTTCGCCCCGCTGGTATTCTCGGCAAAGATGGTGGTCCTGCCATCCAGATCTACCTTGTGTATACGGTTGTTCGCGGGGTCCGAGAAGAACAGCTCGCCGGATCCGTTCACGGCAGGACCATCGGTGTGCCGGTGCCCCTGGCTGACGAGCTGCCACCCTTCACCCGGGATCAGCGTCTGGAAGACGTCCTGACGGGACTGCCCTTCCGGGTTGGCGACAATGGGCGCCGGGTAGTCACGCCACAGCCAGCGCAGCGCATCGGGGAAGATCGCCGCAGCGTGCCGCGAGTTGTGCGCCCCTTCCCCCCAGACGTGCCGCACGTCGTAGCCGGAGTACTGCAGGGCCGACAGCATGTCCTGATTGGCGATCCACCAGCTCCCGGTGTAGTTGTCCAGATCGTTCGATCCGTCCTGGAGAAAGACTCGAACAGGCTTTGGTTCGGTCTTGCGAATCAGCACCGGGAACTCGTTGCCGCCTCGAAGCCCGACATACGTGCCAATCGCGCTGAACACTCGGCGGAACGCGTCCGGGCGCTGCCATGCCGCTGCGAACGCAGCTATCGCGCCGCTGCTGTTCCCGGCGATCCCCCGATCGTTGGGGTCGGTCGACAGGGTGACGTTGTGCGCCTTCGCCACGTGCGGCAGCATCTCGTCCAGCAGGAACCGCGCGTAGTCGCCGCTCACCGCGTCGTATTCGAA
>JACCXG010000369.1 GCA_013697225.1 Acidobacteriota bacterium | reverse complement strand
GGTCCAGGCTTCCTTCCCGCTCTTCGCGTCGATGGCGTGGACCATGCGATCGCGTCCGCCTACGAACAGGCGCCCGCCGGAAAGCGCGGCGGAGGAGTAGAAGGGGAAGCTGCGGTCGGGGTGCTTGTACCGCCAGAGAATCTTCCTGGACGTCAGGTCCACCGCGAGCACTTCGTTCTCGTAGGTGCCGAAGTAGGCACGCCCGTCGGCTATCACCGGCGAGGCGCCCGTATAGGCGCCGGCCGACGTGTTGAAGATTTCCTTCCCGTCACTCACGCGGATTGCCCGGAGGATCTCGTCGCACCCGGCGATATACGCCACGCCGTCGACCACGGCAGGCGTGCCGTGCACGTACCCGTCGGTCTGCACCTTCCACAGGAGCTTGCCGTCTTTCGCGCCGAGTGCATACAGGTGCGCGTCGTAGGACCCGACGATGACGCGGTCACCTGCGACAACGGGAGACGATTTCACCTCGCCGCCGGTCTTGAAGGTCCAGGCCGCTTTGCCGGAAGCGGCATCCACGGCGTGAACCGTGCCACCAAGGTCCCCGAAGTACACGAGCCCGCCGGCCACTGCGGGGGACGACTCCCCGATACCTTCCTCTGCGGCCTTGTAGGTCCACTTTCGCGTGCCGTCCGCCAGCTGCACGGCATGCAGCTCGCCGGTCACCGATCCCACGTAAACGGTGCCCTCCACGATGGCGGCAGAGGACTCGATCGGCCCCCCCGCGTTGTAGGTCCAGAGCACCTTCAGGGCGTCCGGCAGCGTTGTCGCGCTCGTCCCAGCAAGCGAGGAAGACCCGCGGAACTGCGGCCAGCGATCCGCTGGAGCGCCCGCGGGGGCCTGCGCGGCCAGCAGGGCGCCGGTCAGGCCGAGGACGACACAAAGGGACTGGATTCGAGCCCGCACCAAGTACCTCTACTTTTTCTGAGACAGCGCGACGAGCTGGTTCCTGTTGACGATGAACAGCGTGCCGTTGGCCGGAACCGGCGTCGAGTACACGGAGCTGCCCATGTTGTTCTCCGCGATCAGCTTCATCTTGGGGCCGGCCTCGAGAACGGCGATGTCCCCATCCTCGTCACCGAGATAGACCTTGCCGTCGATCACCATCGGGGAACCCCACACGGCCGCGAACATGTCGTGCTTCCAGTGCGGCTTTCCGGTCTTCATATCTATCGCGTGGAGGAAGCCGCTGAAGTCCGGGTAGTAGAGGATGCCGTTGAAGTGCGCGCCGGTGGAGATCGACCGCCGGATGTCTCTGTAGTGCCAGATCCTTCCGCTCTCCGTGATGTCGCCACGCTTGGTCGCATCGATCGCGTAGAGGTGCCCTTCCCCCTCCCCATGTTCGGGATCCTGGCCGTTGGCGATGTACACGACGTTCTCGTGGATCACCGGCGTGCTGATGACCTCGTTCCGTGTCTTCGGCCAGACCGAGTCCTTCGGGTTGAGGTCGAACTCCCACAGCCGCTTGCCCGTGAGCGCTTCGTTGCCGCGGACCCAGCCGTCACCCTGCCCGATCACCACCTGTACGGTGTCGCCAACCTGGGCGACCGCCGGCGATGACCACTGCCCGTGCAGAATCCGCTCGCCGACCGGATTGTCTTCCCAGACGAGCTCTCCGGTCTTCTTGTCGAGAGCGATGATCGAGGGAGCTTTAGGCGATGGAACGTTGACGTGGCTTTCATCCTGCCCGTTGGACGTGCTGACGAAGATCAGGTTCTGGTAGGCCACCGGCGAGGAGTTCGCCATGTTGTGCTGGAGCACGCCAAGCTCCTCCATCATGTCGTAGCGCCAGATGATGTCCACGTCGACCTCACGCGTCAGCTTCTCGTCCTGGTAGGGCCCGTCGTTCTTTCCGTCCCGGAAGCCGTCCGCGTCGACCGCCATGACTTCCCCGCGGTTGGAAACGTAGTAGACGATGCCGTCCTCGACGAGAGGAGAAGAGCAGACGCCCTGGAAAGGCCAGTCAACCGCGCGGCCGGCCGGGAGCTTGTCGTGAACGGCCTGCCAGAGGAACTGCCCGTCCGACTCCCGGAACGCCAGCAGGATGCCCTTGTCTCCCTTGATCTCCTTGTCGTACATAGCCTCGTTGTTCGTGCCAACGAAGATGATGCCCCCGGAGACGACCGGGTTGCCGTAGGTCTGCGACCCCAGCTCCGCCATCCACTTCACGTGCTGTTTCGTCTTCATGTCCCACGTGGTGGGCAACCCCTTCATCGTGGAGAACATGTTCCGGTCGGGCGTGCCGCCCCACATCGGCCACTCGGTGTGCGCGGGTTCCGGCGCGGCGACAAGGGCCAGGGCAACCGCGCTGGCGGAAAGGAGGGCGGAGAAAGCGAGTGCGTATGTTTTCATGAGCCTGCTTCGTGCGCGGTGTTCCTCTCCGCGCGAGAGTCCTGTGGGTGGCCGGCCGCCCGCTCTACTTGTTCGCGTACACCCTGATGTTGTCGTAGTACATCTCGGAGCCCCCACTGGCTGCGGCGTTCATCGCATCCGCATAGATGCCGGGGCTGCCCTTGAGGCTGCCGATGGGGTCCACGCGCTCGATGGTCCACGCCGCTGGTTCCGGCTCTCCTTTCGGCCAGACCTTCCCGCGTGCCCGCACGTTGGTGCCCTCGAGGGTCTGCACCTCGAGCTTCATCACGTACCACGTGTCCGGCTTCCAGTTGTACTCCACTTTGACCGTGCGCTCGACCTCGGGCTGCCAGGGTTGCAGCTCCAGCCGCTGATGGTTGCCGAACAGCACGAGCTCGTACCGCTGGGCAACAACCCCAACGTCTCCCATCTGCCGCCGCCGTTCCATCGACCGGACGTCGGACTCGATGGTGTAGTTGCTGAACTCGGGTGGCCCCAGGAAGGGGCGCGTCCGCTTCGCGAACGCGAACGGGTTGTCAGCCAGCTTCACGAGGACCTTGCCGCCGTCCATCTCGCGCACCGCGTACTTTCCGGCCGCGTTGATCCAGTAGGCCGGGGGCGTCTCCCCGCTGTTCTCGAAGTCGTAGGTCCAGGGGAGGTCGGGAATCACCCGAATGCGAGCCGCGCCGTTCACCCCCCCGACCGATGCTTTGATGAGCCCGGCCTGCGCGACCCCCGGTGCAGCGGTGAAGCGGCCCTTCTCGATCGCGCCCTCGAGCCCCTCGAGGCTCCACTGGACGTCGCCAGGGCTCGCCACCGGCACGCCACGTTCATCGAAGGCCCGGATGGTCAGGTCGAGCGAGGCGCCCGGTGTGATTGAGAGCTCCGTCGGGGTGACGAGCAAGGCTGCCACGGCACCAGTGGAGGACGCAGCCGGGGCCGCCCCGGCCGGTGTGCCGGATGGCTTCGCGGCGCCCCCACTTTTCGCGGCCGCGTCCGCAGCTCCTTTGGGGCCGATCGCGTAGGTCGCGTCCATCGAGGTCACGTAGATGCGTCCGCGGGCCACGACGGGGGACGCGATGATGAGCTCCGAACTCTCCGGCGTGCCAAGCCAGTCCTGGTCCAGGATCTCCGCGCGGTCGGCATGCGGCCGGATGATGAAGAACTTCCCCCCGGCATCGCCGGTATTCTCGGTCCCGATGTACAGCTTGCCGTCCGCCAGCACGGGAGAGGCCTTGGCAATCGTGCCAATCGTCTGGTGCCAGAGCTGCGCACCGGTCTTCACGTCGAACGCGAAGAGCACGCCGCCGTTGTCGAGCGCATACAGGCGCTCCCCATCGCTCACGGGAGACGAGTAGCCCACCTGGACGCCACGTACGATCCAGCGGGCGTCCTTGTCGGTGAGCGTGCCGCTCGAGTCCGCGGGAATGGCGGCAATCATCCCCATCTGGCTCGTGCCCACGTTCTCTTCACTGTGGCTGACGATGATGTCGGGACCGACCTTGAGGGCGGCGGTGTTCAGCCCCCGCTGGCTGACCTTCCAGTTCCAGACCGGTGCTCCGGTTGCCACGGTGATTGCGTGCATGGCACCGTCGCTGCCGCCGGAGAAGAGCAGGCGGCGGCCGTTCACCTCAGCGA
Source organism: Acidobacteriota bacterium (assembly GCA_013697225.1). Taxonomy (GTDB): domain Bacteria; phylum Acidobacteriota; class Vicinamibacteria; order Vicinamibacterales; family 2-12-FULL-66-21; genus JACCXG01. The sequence goes on along the minus strand of JACCXG010000369.1, from coordinate 22 downwards.
TGAATGGATTCGCATAAATCGT
>JACCXG010000355.1 GCA_013697225.1 Acidobacteriota bacterium | reverse complement strand
CCCATTTACAACCTCCCCGGGGTGTCACAGGGGCTGAAGTTCAGCGGGCCGCTTCTGGCCGACATCGTGCTCGGCAAGGTGAGGAAGTGGAACGACCCGGCCATCGCGAAACACAACCCCGGCGTGTCGCTGCCAGGAACGGACATCACGTTCGTTCATCGATCCGATGGCTCCGGCACCACTTTCGTGTGGGCGGACTACCTGGCGAAGGTCTCGCCGGAGTTCAAGCAGAAGGTGGGCGCGGACGCGTCGCTGAACTGGCCGGTTGGAGTCGGGGGCAAGGGGAATGAAGGGGTGACCGGCATGGTGCGGCAGACACCTGGTTCCATCGGCTACGTCGAGTTGATCTATGCGCTTCAGAACAAGATCGCGGTTGGCGCCGTGCAGAACAGCGCGGGGACCTACGTGGCCCCCTCCGTCGAGAGTGTAACGGCTGCCGCAGCCGGCGCCTCCGCGGACATGCCGGACGATTTTCGCGTCTCCATCACGGACGCCCCCGGCGCCGAGGCGTACCCGATTGCCTCGTTCACGTGGCTCCTGCTCTATGAGGATCCGCGCGACAAGGCGCAGGGACGTGTGATGGCCGACTTCCTGCGGTGGGCGCTCGGCGAGGGGCAGGTCCACGCACGCGAGCTTGGATACGCTCCCCTGCCGCAGGAGATCGTCGAGCGGGAGCTCGCGGCGCTCGACCGGCTGAAGCTGCAGTAGATGGCTCCCCCACGCCTGAACACCCGCGGCGACGAGGTGCTGTTCCGGGCTGGCACCGGCACCTTCGCGCTCCTGCTCATCGCCATCGTTGGCGCCATCGCCCTGGCGCTCTATGAGGGCTCGCGGCTCTCGATCCAGGCGTTCGGCTGGCAGTTCTGGCGCACCGACACGTGGGACCCGGTCGTCGGCCAGTTCGGGGCAAGGCCGTTCATCTGGGGCACGCTCTACTCGTCGATCCTCGCGCTCATCATTTCGACCCCGGTGGCGCTCGGCATCGCCATCTACATCTCGGAGCTCGCGCCTGAGGCGCTGCGGCGGCCGCTCGTCTTCGTCACGGAGCTGCTTGCCGCCATCCCGTCGATCGTCTACGGACTCTGGGGCATCTTCGTGCTCGTCCCGTTCGTCCGCGGCCTGCAGGTCGCGACGCCTGAATGGCTGCGCGGTGTTCCGCTGTTCGAAGGGCCGCCGCTCGGCGTGGGCATGCTGTCGGCTGCCCTGATCCTCTCGATCATGGTCATCCCCTTCAGCTCCTCGGTCGCTCGTGAAGTGCTCAAAGCGGTGCCGCAGTCACAGCGCGAAGGCGCCTACGCGCTTGGCGCCACCCGCTGGGAAGCCATCCGGATGGCGCTCTTCTACGCCCGGACAGGCATTGTCGGGGCCGTCATGCTGGGGTTCGGCCGCGCGCTCGGCGAGACCATGGCGGTGACCATGGTAATCGGGAACAGCCCGAACATCTCGCTGTCGCTCTACGCGCCGCAGTACACGATGGCTGCCGTGCTGGCCAACGAGTTCGCCGAGGCCACCGACGATCTGTATCTGAACGCACTGGTCGAGATCGGCCTCGTGCTCTTCGCGATCACGCTCGTCATCAACGTCATCTCCCGGACGTTCATCTGGTCCATGGACCGGCAGCGCCGGCCGAGACTCGTGCGGACGGCTGCCATGCGGGCGGGCGCATGAATCGCGACACCCGGCGCCGCATCCTCTCGCACGTCGTGATCACGCTCTGTGGCATGGCGATCCTCGTGGCGCTCGTTCCGCTCGTGCTCGTGCTGTTCCATGTCATCAGCCAGGGGATCAGCTCGCTGAACTTCGCATTCTTTACCGAGATGCCACGGCCGGTCGGAGAACCTGGCGGGGGGATGGCGAACGCCATCGCCGGATCACTCATCGTCACGCTGCTCGGCGCGGTCTTTGCCATCCCAATCGGAGTCATGAGCGGCATCTATGCGGCCGAGTACTCGGGGACGCGGATCGCCGGGGCCGTGCGGTTTGCGGCAGACACGCTGAACGGCGTGCCGTCGATCGTCATCGGTGTGTTCGTCTACACCATCGCCGTGCTGCCGTTCAGGAGCTTTTCCGCTCTGGCCGGCGGGCTTGCGCTCGGCATCATGATGATCCCGCTCATCATGCGCACGACCGAGGAGCTGCTGCGGCTCGTGCCTCCAACGCTGCGGGAAGGAGCCCTGGCGCTCGGCGCAACACGCGCACGGGCCGTGTTCACCGTCGTCGTACCCGCGGCGCTGCCGGGGATCCTCACCGGCATCCTCCTGGCGCTGGCCCGCATCGCCGGAGAGACGGCGCCGCTGCTGTTCACCGCCTTCAACAACCGCTTCTGGTCCACGGACGTGACACAGCCGATCTCCACGCTGACCGTCCAGGTCTTCACCTACGCGATTGCCCCCTACGAAGACTGGCACCGCCAGGCCTGGGCCGGCGCACTCGTCCTTGTCATGATGGTCTTCATCTGCTCGCTGCTCGCGCGGCTCGCAACCGCCAGGATGGAGCGGATGCAGCGCGGGGGCTAAAGGTTTTTCCCTTATCCCTCATCCCTTCGCTAACCCCCTCCCACGCTGTCCCGGACGAGCAAGTCCCGGACTCGCGTCCTGATATCGTCCCGAATCCGCGCGACCACATCGGGCGGCTGCCCCTTCGGATCCTGCAACGGCCAGTCTTCCACCCTGGCCCCCGGCACGATCGGACACGTGTCGCCGCACCCCATTGTGACCAGCACGTTCACGTCCCGGGCGAGTTCGTCGGTCAGCGTCCGGGGCTCAACGCCGTACAGATCCACGCCGACTTCACGCATCGCGGCGAGGACCTCCGGGTGAATCGAGTTCCCGGGTGCCGTTCCCGCCGAAATGGCCCGCGCCTTCGCGGGGTCCGCCAGCGCGTTGAAAAAGGCGGCCGCCATCTGGGACCGCCCTGCGTTGTGGACGCATGCAAAGAGATAGGTCTTCACGTCAATGCCTTCCGATGTGTGCTGTGACCTCCCGAGGGCGATACCGGCGCCAGCTCCTCTGAAGCCTGAGGGAGCAACGCGGGCTCGGGGTGTAACGCACAATTAACGCTTCTGTCACCCTATGGAAACCTGCGATCCGTACCCTTCATCGATGGATATGGCCAGTGACCACGGGACCGGAGTGGAAGCCCCGGCGCAGAAGGCGGTGATGAGCAAGATTGCCCATGTCCTCATCGTGGATGACGAGCAGGATATTGCCGCCTTGATCAAGCATACGCTTGAGCGCACGGGGGAGGCGCACGCGACCATCGTCGGCAGCGGCGATGCCGCACTTCGTTTCATTGCCGAACGCCCGCCCGATCTGGTGATCCTGGACCTGAACCTGCCAGGCGTGAGCGGCACCGAAGTGTGCCGCGTGCTGCGGTCGCGCACGGCAACAGCGACCCTGCCTATCATCATGCTCACCGCGCGTACCGCCGAATCGGATCGTGTGGGCGGACTGGACCTCGGAGCCGATGACTACGTGACCAAGCCCTTCAGCCTGCGCGAGCTGAGCGCCCGCGTGCGCGCGGTGCTCCGGCGCAGGGGTCAGTCCGACGTGCAGACCGCCACGGTGTACCGGGGCGGCCGTCTCGTGGCGGACTTCGATGCCGTGGCGGTGTCGGTTGAGGGGCAGCCCGTCAGGCTCACGCGGCGTGAGTTCGAGCTGCTGCGGTTCCTCATCGAGAACAAGAACCGCGTTCTCTCGCGGGACCGGCTGCTCGAGCGGGTGTGGGGCTACGACCGGTTTATCGAAACGCGATCGGTAGACGTCCACGTCGGGCGCCTGCGCGCCAAACTGGGGCGGGTCGGGAGCCAGATTGAGACGGTTGTGGGACTCGGCTACCGGTTCGTCGACTGATCGACCGGGCCTGGCCGCCCCCCGGCGCCCGGTCAGCGCCAGCCGCGTCCTTCGAGATCGGAGACCTGCTCGTCGATGCGCATCCTCGCACGCTCGACCCGGTGCCAGTCGCGATAGTGCGCGCGGCTGACCACCTGCCCCTCCAGCTCCTCCCGGACTTCCCATCCCTCGCCGGCCGACTCACTGATCGTGAACCGCCGAACGTGCCCCGCCTGTCGCAATTCCCTGATGAACATATGAATGCCTGACTCGTCCTCGGCAACTACCCCGTGCAGGTACTTCTATCTCAAGCGTCCTGCCATCAATGTAAACAGTCGGTAAACAAGACTCAGGCAGATCACGCTAGAAGGAGCGGAAAGGCCCGAAAGGGGTCGGTTCTGCCGGTTCTGCCGCTTCCAAGGCCCGCTTGGGGCCGCGACCATGCTGACAACCCGCTTCGAGGCGCGAAGCCGATTAGCAACGGCCCATGGCAGAAGCGCCTAGAACCGAATCCGCGGTAGAACCCGTCGAACCGAACCTTGCAGAACCCCGTGGAACCTGTGTCTTGGTAAGATGTGCCCAATGAACGACGTGCTTACGCTGATTCTGGGGGGCGGCCGCGGCACGCGCCTGTTTCCGCTCACCCACATGCGGTCCAAACCAGCGGTCCCGATCGGCAGCAAGTACCGGCTCATCGACATTCCCATCAGCAACTGCCTCCACGCGGG
>JACCXG010000329.1 GCA_013697225.1 Acidobacteriota bacterium | reverse complement strand
GCCTTCAGCTCAACAGCGCTTTCTCGAACAATTTCAACCCAAGGCGCAACTCCCAGGGCCCAACTCCCCAGCCCGACCACCTACTCCCAGGACACAAAAACAAAGGCTCGGACTGCCGACTTCAGATTTCCGTATTGTCAGAAGTTGAACCTCGCCATGAACTGCATCTGACGGGCCGTGCCGGTCCCGTAGCTAAGATTCAGCGGACCCGTGATGCGCCCGAAGGCTGGTCCTGAGCTGATATTGGTATTGGGGTTTGCCAGGTTCTGCTGGTTGAAGGCGTTGAACGCCTCGACCCGCAGCTCGAAATTCCGATCGCCTGAAATCTGCAAGCGCCGCTGCAACGCCAGATCGACCTGGAACAGTCCAGGCCCCCTGAATGTGTTGCGCCCGAGGTTGCCCCAGGTCCCGCGAGCGGGCACCGCGAAGGCCGCGAGGTTGAGCCACTGCGCGGGTGTCTGGTTTTCCGGGTTTGGCGGAACGCCAGCGACGATGTCGGCACGCTGGCCGGAGTTGTTCCCATCCGGCAGATCGGCCGTGCTGCGAGTGACGGAGATAGTCAGCGGCCGTCCGGTCCTGGCCTGCAGCAGCCCGGAGAAATTCCACCCTCCCAGGAAGTGCCCGAGAACCCCGTCCGGCTGGTAGCGGCGGTCCTTTCCGAACGGCAGCTGGTACACCCAGTTCGTCGTCACCGTGTGGCGAATGTCCTGGTTGGTGCTGGCGTACTCGCAGTGGCGGCACGCCACGTTCTGTGGCGGCGACGACTCCCCACCCCCGAGGGACCCCTCATCGAAGGAGTGTGACCACATGTACTGTGTGCCGACGAGCAACCCATCGCTGAACGGACGCTGCAGCGAGACCTGCAGACCGTTGAAGTTGGTGCTCGACCCGCTGGACTTGATGTCGACACGCCCGAAATTGGCCAGAGGACGCCTGCCTGTTGCCGGATCGATGAGGTTGACGAATGAGCGATCCAGCATGTGGTGCCCCTGGCTGCCGATGTAGCCAACCTGCGTGACGAACCGCCACGGCAAGGCCTGCTGAATGGAAAGGCTGTAATGCTCCGCGTACTGATCGACGCGGTTCTCGTCGACCGCGCGGGCGCTGTTGCCGATGGAGCTTGCCAGCGGCAAAAAAGGAGTGATGGGATAGGACAGCGCCGGCACCGTGGCCCGTTCCAGTGTGAAGCGGCTGCCCGAGTTGTCGATCGGTGCGAACACGTCGTCGTTCTGCCCGGGTCCGAAGAACACACCGAACCCGGCGCGGATGACGGTCGCGTCCCCGAACCGCGCCGGCGACCACGCGAAACCCACGCGCGGCGCAAAGTTGTTCTTGTCCGGCTGATACCACGAAGTTCCCTGGGGACAGAAACCGCCGCAGGACATGCGCCACACCTTCGCCCGCCCGTCCTTTTCCTCGACGACCGAGTAGTACTCATAGCGCAGGCCGGCGTTGATGGTGAGGTTCGGCCGCCACTTGATGTCGTCCTGGATGTAGCCGAAGTACCACCAGCGCCGCCCCTGTACCACGGGGAAGTCGACGATGCTGAAGCTCTCGAGACGGTTGGCCTGCAGATTGGGCCTGCTGGAATAGCTGAGGCTGGTGGTGTTGCCCTCGCCTATGTCCACGAAAATGCGCCGGATCTCCCCCCCGATCTTCATGTTGTGGCGGCCACGCACGATCCCGAGGTTATCGATCACGCTGAAGGTCCGGCCGTCTTCGAGAATCTCCCGCGGGCCGGTCAGCGCAACGATGCCCGGAACGCTGATCTGGACGTCACTGGGGCCCGACCGCAGCTCCGTCCGGAGTGAGGCGTTGTAGCCGAACTTCAGCTCGTTGACGATGCTGGCGCTGAGGATGCGCTGTACCTGCAGAACGAAATTCGAGGGGCGCAGCTTGTTCGTCGTAAAGCCGGTATCCGTAGGATTCGTGATGTTCGCGTTGTCGTAGTTGTAGCGCCCGAACAGGCTGGTGGCGTCGGAGAAGCGGTGATCGACCCGGAACGACGGCGCGTCCTCGTCGGCCGTGAACTGCTGCTGCACCCGCCATTCATCGATGTTCGGGTCCGAGGTGGGGCCGGTGCCCGAGGGATATTGCGCAATTACCCCGGCGACCGCGGAGTCCACACTCGCACGGAAGGCCTGGCTCGGAACGAACCGCGTGAAGCTCTGCGTCTGGCGTTGACGCAGCCCTTCGAAGTTCACGAAGAAGAACGTCCGCTGCGGGGTGATGGGGCCGCCCACGTTCATCCCGTACTGATTGAGCCGGAATGGGGGGAGAGCGCCAGTCGTGCCGAACGGCCGGGCATCGAACGCGTCGTTGCGCATGAAGTTGTAGACGGTGCCGTGGAACTGGTTGGTGCCCGTCTTCGAGATGAGCTGCACCTGGCCACCGGCGCCCGCGCCGGATTCTGCGGAGTACAGGGCGGATCCGACACGGAACTCCGCAATCGATTCGCTGCTGATGATCAGGCGCGCGGCGCTGTCCTGCCGCGGGTCTTTCACGCCGGTCGCATCGATGCCGTCGAACGTCCAGTTGTTGTCATCGCGTGCCCGCCCCGCGAACCGGGTGCTCAGGTGCGTCCCGTCGCCGGTGTTGATGGCCCCCGGCGCCAGGAGCATGAGGCCGGCCCAGTGCCGCCCGGCGAGCGGCAGCTCCTTCAAATGAGCCGACTGGATGACGGTGCTGATCGCTGCTGACGTGCGGTCCAGCAGCGTGACCGCTCCCTCCACGGTGACGGTCTCCTGAACCTGTCCGACCTCGAGCTTTACATCCAGGGCGAGGTTCTGCCCGACCTCCAGCGGGAGGTTCTCGTGCCGGACCGCTTTGAACCCGGACAATTCAGCGGTCACGAGGTATTGACCCGCCGGCAGGAAGTTGAAGACGTACAGACCTGCCTCGTTCGTGACCGCCTCGCGCTTGAGGCCTGTGGAGGGAGATCCAGACTCACCGCGACCCCCGGAAGCACCGCCCCGCTGGGATCGGAGATCGTGCCGTGGAGTGTAGCGTTGCTCGACTGGGCCGCCGCAGACCCTGCGGCGACGAGGAGGACGAACATGGACCAGAGCAGACGAACCAGAGGAAAGGGAGTCATATGGCCACCTTGAGGTGCCGAGTGAGGGGATTTGCAATGGTCAGGGTGCCGAAGTGCGGTGCAGTATAATCCCGCGCGTTACGAAGTCAAGCTAAAGCTTCAGCCTAGGACTCTCATGCGCCACCTCGTGCTCGCTCCGATGATGCTCGCTCCCGTTCTCGCGTGGGGCTTCTTCTCGCTCACTCCGCCCTTGGAGCAGCACGACGCGCTGGCGCAGCGGCTCGAGAGTCTTCCAGCTGCGCTGCGCGAACGTGCGCAGGCCGCACTCGCAGAGCGCGACGAGGCCAGGCGGGGAGACCTCGTCGAGGAATTGATGGAAGCCGACCCGATCGGGACGCTGGATTTTGCTCTCGGGCTGCTGGAGGACGACCCCTCGCCGGCGGTACGGGCGGAGATTCTCGATGAGCTCGAGGACATCAGCGATCCCCGGATCGGCCCGGCCCTCGAGCGGGCCGTGCTGCGGGAGCGTGATCCCGTCAACGCCGTCGCAGCGCTGGAGTTGCTGCGTACCCGTGCAGTGGCGCCGCTCATGGGGCTGCTGGAACAACGGATGCAGGAGGTGCGCGCCGCTGGTGACGCGACGCAGCTCCATACCCTGGCTGCCGAGCACGAACGCTGGGCGACCGTCATGCGCGGAGGGCTGCTCCCGACCTTCATGCAGCAGCCGCCCCCGCTGTTTGCGGCGGCCCCTGCTGAAACCCCGGTACGCGTGCTCGCGTTCGGCGACTTCGGGGACGGCAGCCCGGATCAACGGCGGGTCGCCGCGGCAATGCTTTCGTATCACGCCGGCCGGCCCTTCGATTTCGCCGTCACCCTGGGGGACAACTTCTATTCGATTGGGATGGAGAGCCCGGACGACCCGAGGTGGAAGACGTGGTGGAGCGATCTCTACGACCCGCTGCGGATCAAGTTCTACGCAACGCTCGGAAACCACGACTGGGGGCAGCCAAACAGCCCGGCCGCCGAGATCCTCTATACCCACAGGAGTGAGAGCTGGCGGATGCCGGCGGCGTACTACACATTCACTGCTGGTCCGGCGCAATTCTTTGCCCTTGATACCGATGTGATTTCAGAGAAGCAGCTGCTCTGGTTGACGGCCGCGCTCGACGCCAGCCAGGCCAGGTGGAAGATCGTCTACGGTCATCATCCGATCTACTCGCACGGCCAGCACGAAGACAGCAATACCAAGATCGAACAGCTGCTGCCCGTCCTGCGGGACAGAGCCCACATCTACCTGGCCGGGCACGATCACGACATGCAACACCTCCAGCCGGAGGGGAACCTGCATTTTTTCATCGCGGGATCCGGCGGCAAGCTGCGCCCCATCGAACCAGGCCCGCGCTCGCTGTTCGCGAAGAGCACACATGGGTTCGCCGTGCTCGAGATCTCGTCGGCGGGCATCGACGTCGCGTTCGTCGACACGGCGGGACAGGAGCTGTACCGCTATGGCGTGAAGCCGGGTGTTCCCCTCACTCCCTGACGAAGATGTTGGCGAACTCCAGCCGCCTGCCGGAATGACGCAGGCCGACTGGAGCG
>JACCXG010000317.1 GCA_013697225.1 Acidobacteriota bacterium | reverse complement strand
CCGGCGATACGGTGTCCGTCGAACCGGGCGAGTATCCCGAGTCCCTCCTGCTGCCGGAGGGGGTTGAGCTGGTGGCACGTGTCCGTGGCACGGTCGTCCTCGTTGCAGCCCCTGGCCGGACCGATTGGGTTTCCGTCACGGCACTCTCCGGGACCGGCGTGGTTCGCGGCCTTCGAATCGAAGGGCGGGAGACGGCCCCGATACACGTCGGCATCCAGCTCCAGCAGGGAGATGTGGAAATTGATGACGTGACATTCGAGGGGGCGATGACCGCCGCTGTAGACATCGGCGGTGGCGAGGGAGGCACGCTGCGCTCGAGCCGGTTCAACGTCATTGGCCTGCCGCTGCGGATCGGAGACGGGGCCGCCCCTTCCATTCTCCAGAACGTGTTCGTGGCGGGTGCCGATCGGCTGACGCCGGCAGTGGAAGTGACGCCGGACGCCGCTCCGAGGCTGCAGGGGAACGTCTTCGTGCACTTCCCGCAGCCGATTTCCCCAGTGGCCAGGCGGGATTCCCTGCTCGATGGAAATTTCGTGATCCCCGGCGGAGCGAGACGGTGAGCGGCGCCGTTCAGGTTACCGGTGTGTTCGATCCTGCCGCATACGTGATCAAGGCGCGGATCGGCACAGGACAGTTCGGTACCGTCCATCGCGCGTGGTGGCCCGCGCGGGGGATCGACGTCGCGCTCAAGCACGTCCGGGCGGATGGGCCTGATGGCGGCATCAAGGTGCACGCGGAGGAGCACGGCGCCGCCCTCCAGCAGCACTTCTCCAGCCGATACCCGGATCTGGTTCCCGAGGTGTTCGAGTGCGGCCGTGCGGACGGGGGGGACTACTACATCGCCATGGAGCTCGTCGACGGGAGGCCGCTCGGTGAGCTCATTCGTGCGTCGCGGCTCGCTCCGCGCGAGGCGGCGGAGCTCGCACTCGCGGTTGCCGATTTCCTTGTCAAGCTTCACGGCCTCTCGGACGGTCAGGAGCCGATCCTTCACTCGGATCTGAAGCCCGAACATGTGCTCGTGCGTGCGGATGGCGGCATCCGGATCCTGGACCTCGGGATCGCCAAGAGCCTGCAGGCTGACAAGTCACTGACGTCCAACGCGTGGGCGAGCGCCCCCTACGCCTCCCCGGAGCGTCTGGACGATGGGCAGGTGCGAGCCGGGGACGACCTCTGGGCGCTGGGTGTGATGCTGTTCGAAATGGTCAGCGGCGTGCACCCGTACCACCAGTACATGAGCGACGACAACAACGCCACGCTCGCGCGGGCGATCCGTCGCACCGAACCACCCGCACCTCTCCCGTCCTCCTGCGATCCCGGGCTTGCCGCGGCCATCTGCAAGATGCTGGCGCCGCAGCCCGTCCACCGCTACCAGAGCGCCTCCGAGATTGCGGCAGACCTGCGCAGTTTCCTCGACGGGCGCGAGACTCTCGCCCGCTCGGAGAATGTGAGGGCCAGCAGCCGCACGCAGGTGATCCCGTCGTCGCCGCCGGCAGCCGGCGCAGATCTGTCGGACACGGTGCCTACTGAGCCGCTTCCGGCCGGTTACCGCGTGCCTTCCGCACCCGATGCGCCCCGGTCGCGCCTCGCCCGTTCCCTGACCGCCATTCGGCGCGTCGGATCGTCGCCAGGCGTGCTCAGGCGCGCTGGCGCCGCGTTGCTCATCGTCATCGCGCTGGCCGAAGCTTCGGCGTGGGTCCGGGCCGAGCGGTTCCTGCAGCGTGTCGGGGGCCTGCAGCCCTCCGATGTGCCTGCCGCCCGCGCCGAAGTAGACAGGATGCGGCGGCTTGCTCCGTTTGCTCTGGCGGTTCCACTGCGGGTGCGGGATCCGCTGCGGGAGCAGATGACCAGCCTTGCGGACCGGGCCATCCTCGACTTCCGCAACGATCTGCTCGTGACCGAGGTGCAATGGCGGCACGCGCAGACGAGTCTTGCACTGGCCATGAATGTGGCACCCAACGATCGTCAGGTGGCGGCAAGAGCCAGATACGTTGACGGGCATCTCGTGCGGATTGCCGCGCAGCGACAATCCGCCTCGATCCGGCAGGCGCGGCTGAACGAGGCCAAGAGCCGCTTCATCGAATCGGCTCGTCTCGATCCCTCCTCTCCGGATCCCTATCTCGGGCTGGCGCGAGTCAACGCCTATGAGACCCGTGACTTCGAGGCGCTCCAGGTGAACATCACCGAGGCCGAGGCGCGCGGCTACAAACCGGGAAGACGGGAGCGGGCGCAGCTGGGGGACGGGTTCAAGTTCAGGGCGGAGCGGGCGCTGGCCCAGTCGCGCAGCGCCTCCGGGGAGGGGCGGCGTCGGTTTCTCGAGAGCGCCGCGTCCGACTACGAGAGCTGTGCCGCGAAGTTCGAGGGACTTGGGGGCTACTTCGACTCGGAGCGCAACCTCGCGTATTGCGAGAAGGGGCTCGTGCGCGTGAAGACGGAGCTGCAGGGCATGGAGGCCAGGTGGCCGTTCTCCCTGTTCGGGATCACCGATGCGCGTCGTTCTCGCTGATCTCCCGGCCCCGGTTCCGCTCTCCCGGACGCTCGCCCGACAGGGGCAGCGCGCCCGTGTCGAGGCACTTGGGCTCCTTGTCGCAAGCCTTGCGGTGGCACTTGGTCTCTGGATGACCTACGCCCGCCAGGTGCAGGAGATCCCGGTCCACCCCGGCGTGCTCGTTCAGGAGGGGCAGCCCTTTGCCGACGCGCTTGGGGTCTTCCCAGGGGCGGACGAGAGGGCCTCTGCCGCGCGCCTGATCGCGGAGTGGATGACGGCACATGGGCCGCTCACCCACGTTGGCGCACTCTCGCGCGTACAGGATCCGGCGACAGGGAAGGCGCTCTTCACGCCTGCCGACATTGCGGCAATCAAGCCGGGGCTCGCCGTCCGTACGGCCGAGACATACCGGAGCCGGACGGCCCGCGCCGCCGGAATATTCTTCCTGTCGTTCTGGCTCCTTCACCTGGTGCGCCGCCTCCGCCGCACGACGGGAGACCCCGTCCTCGTGCCCATCGCGGGGCTGCTCTCGGGACTCGGCTTCATGGCAATGCTTGCGCTGCGAGATCCGCTGCGCGATACCGACGCGGCGACGGGATTCGTCGTCGGCGTGGCCCTGGGCTGCCTCGTGTTCGCGGTGCTCTCGTTCGTGGACTTCGAGAATCCGCGGTTCCGCCGTTCCACGCTGCTCCCGTTCGGCGCGGCTGTCCTGCTGGCGGCGGCACTCGTCATGTTCGGGGCCGGCCCGGGTGAGAGCGGCGTCAAGGTCAATCTGCTGGGAGGGCAGCCAATCGAGGCCATCAGGATTCTTGCGGTGCTGGCCCTGGCGTCCTACTTCAGCCGGCGCTGGGAGCCGCTTCGGGAGATCTCCGCCCCGATAGGCCGCACCCCTGTCGTCCGCCGGCATCTCCTCCTGCCGCGGGCCGCCGACGTCAAGCCGCTTGCCGTGATCGTGGGCACGCTGCTCGTCTTCTTCTTTCTGCAGCGCGACCTCGGCCCGGCACTCGTGCTCGGTTGCATGGCGCTCGCGATGTATGGGGTGGCGCGTGCGCGCGTGCCACTCGTGGCGGCCGGGTTCCTGATGCTGATTGGTACTTTCGCCCTCGGCTACTGGCTGGGGTTCCCTGCGACGCTCGCCAGGCGCGTGTCAATCTGGCTGGATCCCTGGAACAACGCCCGTGCCGGCGGGGATCAGATTGCGCACGCGCTCTGGGCGCTGTCATCTGGTGGGCCGCTCGGCTCTGGTGCGGGCGTGGGGGACGGCCATCTCGTGCCTGCCGGCCAGACGGACCTCATCGTGTCGGTCATCGGCGAGGAGCTCGGGTTCGTCGGCATTGTCGTCATTGCGCTGGCGTACGCGCTGATGGTCTGGCGCATCCTCCGGATCTCGGCACGTGCCCCCGGGGACTACGCCGCCTTCCTTGCGCTGGGCTGCGCACTGTCGCTTGCCATCCCGGCGATCATCATCATCGGCGGTCAGCTTGGCGCGGTGCCGCTGTCGGGTGTGGCGACGCCGTTTCTGAGCTTTGGCAAGTCCTCCATGGTTGCCAGCTTCACGGCGCTTGCCATTGCCTCGGCAATCGCCACACGAACGGGGCCGGTGCGTCCGGCGTTCACGCGGCAACTGAGGACGGCGGGCTGGACGCTTGCAG
>JACCXG010000309.1 GCA_013697225.1 Acidobacteriota bacterium | reverse complement strand
CTTCACGGTCCGCCTGTTCGACCAGGAGGCGCCGAACACCGTCGCCAATTTCGTCGAGCTCGCCGAGGGAACGAAGGAATGGACCGACCCGGCAAGCGGTGAGCGCAAGAAGGCCCCCTACTACGACGGCGTCATTTTCCACCGTGTGATCCGCGGCTTCATGATCCAGGGGGGTGACCGCCTCGGCAAGGGCACGGGAGGGCCGGGCTATAAGTTCGCCGACGAGTTCCATCCCACCCTGAGGCACAGCCGGGCCGGGATTCTTTCGATGGCGAATGCCGGGCCCGACACGAACGGCAGCCAGTTCTTCATCACTCTTGGACCGACGCCCCATCTCGACAACCGGCATACGGTGTTCGGTGAAGTCGTCGAGGGGCTCGACGTCGTACAGCGCATCGGCTCGGTGCCGACGGGGCAGCAGGACCGGCCGGTCACGCCTGTCGTGATGAACACGGTGACGATCGAGCGGGTGGCGTAACACTTCGTACCATCCGGTTGAGCTCGCGCTGAAAGGCTGCCGGCGGCCCTGGCGCCCGGGGCTACGAGAGGGCGCCCGCCTCGTCGTTCAGCATGTGTTCGAGGACGCGGACGAGCACCCCCGGATCCACCGGCTTGGTGAGGTGGCGCTGAAACCCGGCGGCGAGCGAACGATCCTGATCGCCGGGGGCGGCAAAGGCCGACAGCGCGACCCGCACTCGCGGCATCCGCTCACCGAGCTCCTTCGAGAGCCGCTGGACGAACACATAACCGTCTGCGTCCGGCATGGCGATGTCGCTGACGATGGCCTCGGGGATCCGTTCCAGGCTGAGCGTCAGCGCTTCGTCGACCGACGCGGCCGCACGCACGTGCCCCCCGGCTTGCTGGATGGTCGATACCAGCAGCTCGCGCGTATCGGCGTCGTCGTCCACGACAAGGATCTCGTAGCCGGAGAGACGGCCGTCCATGTGCTCAGGCGGGGAGAGGAGGTTGTCCTCCGCACGCCGGCGATCCAGCGAGCGGACGGGCAGGCGCACCGAAAAGGTCGCCCCCTGCCCCGCGCCCGGGCTCTCCGCGGTCACCTCTCCTCCGTGCAGCTCCACGAGCTGCTTGACGATCGAGAGACCCAGTCCAAGCCCTCCGTGCGTCCGCGTGGTCGAGGCGTCTGCCTGCCTGAACGTCTCGAAGACGTTCGGGAGGAATTCCGCCTCGATACCGATGCCTGTGTCCGTCACGACGATCTCGTCCACCTCACCCTCCCGCCGGAGCGTCATGGTCACCAGGCCGCCGGCGGGTGTGAACTTCACCGCGTTCGACAGCAGGTTCCAGACCACCTGCTGCAGGCGGTCCGGATCCCCCGCCGTGGCCAGGGTGCCGGGGTGAAAGTCGGGCCGGATCTGGATGCCCCGGGCTTCAGCCGTCGGCCGGATGGAGTCGGTGGCGGCGACGCACACCGCCACGAGGTCGAGGGGACGGAATTCCAGCCGCAGCTTGCCGCTGACGATCCGGGAGATCTCCAGCAGGTCTTCGATGAGGCGCGCCTGCACCTGCGCGTTGCGCTCGATCTTCTCGAGCGCCCGCTCGGCGGCGGCAGGGGGGACGGCTCCCGCGCGGAGCAGCTTCGTCCAGCCAAGGATGGCGTTCAGCGGTGTCCGGAGCTCGTGCGACAGTGTCGCCAGAAACTCATCCTTCAGCCGGTTGGCTTCGCGCTCGCGCACCAGCAGCTCCGCACGCTCCCCCTCCGCGCGCCGGCGCTCCACGACCTCCTTCCGGAGATCCTCGTTCGCCTGCGACAGGTCGCTCTCCCGCTGTTCGATCCGCTCGAGCATGCGGTTGAAGGAATCCACCAGAACCCCCAGCTCGTCGTCTGTCGTGCGCGTGGCACGAAGTGAGTAATCGCCCCGCGCGGAGACCTGGGAGGCCGTACGAGCCAGCGCGGCGACCGGATTCGCCACGATCGTCTGGAGAACGGAAGACAGCGCGACCGCCACGGCAAGCGAGAGCACAAGGAGCAACCCGACGATGCCAAGCTGGATACGCATGCGGCTGGCAATCGCCACCAGGTCGGACCGGAGGATGAGCGACCCGACGGCGGCCCCCTGCAGGGTTCCGATGCTGGCATGCTCGAGGCGATCGATGCCCATGCTCGTGCTCCCCTCCTCCGGCGCAGGCGGGCACGGCGCCCGCTCGGCCGGATGGCGGTACTCGGCGAACAGTTCATCCCACGACTGGTACAGACACGCCAGCCTGATGTTGCGCTTCGTGGAGAGCGTGTCGAGATTCTCCTGCGCCGATCGCGGATCCTGGAAGGCCAGCGCGGAAGCAGTGTTGGCCAGTATCAGGTCCGCCTGGGCCGCGAGGTCCGTCTCGAGCGCCCTCCTCGTCTGGTAGTAGTCGCTCACGAGATACCCGATGCTCGCGAGCAGCAGGACGACGGCGCTGGTCCCCACGATCATCGCCACGAGTTTCTGGCGGATCGGCAGGCGGCGGAAGAGGCGCGTCATCACTCGGGCCACAGCTCGCGCGCCACGCGCAGCAGCTTGGAACTGACGATGAGGCCGGTCCCTTCGGCTCGCCGCCGGTTCACGTCGAACCGCACGCGATCGTTTTCAACCTGAAAAGCTATCAACCCCCCCTGCTCGAGGAAGCGACGTCCCTCACCGACCGTGAGAATCGGCATCTGAGCGAGGTCAGACAGGTGTTGTGCCGCCTGACCCTGCTCGCGGGCGATGTAC
>JACCXG010000283.1 GCA_013697225.1 Acidobacteriota bacterium | reverse complement strand
TGACCTTCCAGTTCCAGACCGGTGCTCCGGTTGCCACGGTGATTGCGTGCATGGCACCGTCGCTGCCGCCGGAGAAGAGCAGGCGGCGGCCGTTCACCTCAGCGATGAATGGATTCGCATAAATCGTATCGGTCGGCCGCCCTTCCGGAGCGCTCATCCAGATGGTCTGCCCGGTTGCGGTGTCGAACGAGACGAAGCGGTGCGCACCGTTCGAGTACTCCCCCCACAGGAACGTGAGGCCGCTCACGATTAACTGTTTGCCGTCAATCACAGGGGACGACACCCGCCCCCCGTGCGTCGTCCACATCCCGAACTCTTCCGCGAGCGAGCGCTCCCAGAGGAGCTTCCCCTCGGGAGAGAGGGACATCAGCAGCCCGTTGCCGCTGATCGCGAAGACGTTGCCCGTGGAGGGATCGACGGCCGGTGATGCCCAGGCAATCCGGTGTGGCGGCACGTCGCTGGTGAAGATGTTGTACTTGTGCTCCCACAGCAGCGCCCCTGTGTCGGCGTTCAAGCACATCAGCCGCTCCTGCATCGAGGCGCCGGAGCCGGCGGTGTTCTGCAGGTACAGCCGATCGCCGAAGACGACAGGCGAGGAGCGGCCGCCATGCGGCACCTTCCAGGCCAGATTCTCCCCTTCCACAGACCATGACGACGGCAGTGCCGTCGCGGATGAGACGCCCGTGCGCTCGGGTCCGCGCCACTCGGGCCAGTCGGTCGCATGGATGAGGGCCGCCGCCGGCAGGAGGAGGGCCAGCGCGACAGGAAACGTCAGGCGAAGGTAGCGCTTCATAAATGCTTCAAGGATAGAACACCCTGACCTCTTAGGACGTCTGCGGTGCCCTCATCGTTTCTCACCAGCCGTTCGTCCCCTGCTGCTGTGCGTCCGTCTGCCGTTCGTCGGCGCACGTCCCGCGGCCCGTGGCCCTCCCGGCCACGGCCGTACAATCGTGGTTTTCACCCGGGAGCTGCTGATGTTCCGTGCTCGTCAGCAATCAGAAGCTGACGCGCGCACCAAGCTGGATTCGGCGCGGAGGGCCTGCCGAGAGGATCCTGCCGAACGTGGGGGATCCGAGGAACGCGTCCGGAAGGTCGAAGTTCACCCGGTTGAACACGTTGAACACCTCGAGCCGGAGCTGCACGCGCGCGGCGCCCGCCGGTACGAGCTTGACGGCGGCGACGCTCAGGTTCCTGTAGTCGGGCCCTTCGACGCTGTTACGTCCGGCATTGCCGAAGGTGCCGAACGCCGGCATCGCAAAGGCTCCGGTGTTGAACCATTCCTCCTCCCCCCGCCGCCCTGCGGCAAGCGTCGGGTCGCCGACGACGTTCGGCCTGTCGTTGTAGCCGAACCCCAGGTTCGAGCGTCCCGTGTTGCTCACGTCGAGATCCGGATGGATGGCCACCGTGAACGGCCGGCCTGTCTGCAGCGTGCCGACGGCATGCAGCTGCCAGTCGCTCAGCCAGTCGTTCCCGGAGAACGGCAGGTCGTAGGACAGGCTGACGGAAAACCGGTGACGGACGTCGAAGCTCGAACGGCTCCGTTCCGCGCCAGGGTCGAGGCTGTTCTGGGGGAAGTTGGGGTCCCCGGCGCTGGTGAAGAAGCCGGACGCGTCGTCGGTGGACTTTCCCATGGTGTAGCTCGCCAGCGCGGAGAGGCCCGCGTTCACGCGCTGTTGAAACTTGATCTGCAGCGCATCGTACCGGGAGGAGGCCCGCGATTCGATGAGCGTGATGTCGGCGAACAGGGGATTCGGACGGAGGTTGGGCACGGTCGGGCTTGCCTGCGGCTGATTGGCGTCGCGTGCGGAGATGAGATCGTGCCCCCGCGATCCCACGTACGCCACCTCGATGCCCCGGCGGCCGCCGATCTGGTGCTGCAGACTGACGTGGAAGTGCTCCATCCAGGGCGTCTGCAGGTCGCGCTGATACGCCGTCGCTGACTGCGGAATGAACACCGGGAAGTTGGAGGGGAACGGGTTGAACAGCGTCAGCGGGGGCAACCCCTGCGCAGGGAAGTACACGCCGAGGTTGAAGTAGGGCGGGTTGAAGAACAGACCCTCGGACGTGGCGAGGGATCCCTGGTTGTAGAAAATCCCGTAGCCTCCACGAACGACCCATCGCTGCAAGTCGTCGAGCGTCCACGCGGCGCCGAGCCTCGGGGCGAAGTTGTTGCGGTCGGGCAGAACGCCGCCCCGGGGCATGTCCCCCGTACCCACCGGGACCACCGAACCGGTCGCCAGGTTGTACAGGTTCGCGCGATCGTCGCGGTCGACCGGAGGGGACACGTAGTCGTAGCGCAAGCCGGCCGACAGCGTGATGGTGCGGCGGAGGCGCCAGTCATCGTGAGCGAAGAGGCTCCAGCTGTCGGACCGCAGGTTCTGCGGGTTGTCCAGCGTCGCGCCGCCGGTGAGGACCGGGAGGCCCAGGAGCAGGTCGGCCAGCGCGTTACCCGTGTAGCCCTGCTGAACAAAGGTCAGAAAGCCGCGCGCCTGCACGTCCCGGTAGGCCGACTGCCGCACACCGTACCACTCGCCGCCGAGCTTCAGCAGATGCGCGCCCCGCGCGGCGGTCACGGTATTCACGATCTGAATCGTGTCGGCGGTGCTCTCCTGGGGATTGTTGTACTCGTGCCCGATCGGGGAGTATCCGGCGACCGAAATCAGGCTCAACCCCGCGTCTCGTGGGTTGGCGGAGAGCAGCGGCAAACCCACGGTGGCATTGGTGACGGCCGTGCTCTCCGGAAACACGCCGATCGTCACGCGGTTGTAGCCGACCCGCAGGTCGTTCACATACGCCGGCGCCGCCCGGGTGAGGGTGACCGCGGCGTTCTGGCCGCGGCGCGAGACGTCGTTCCCGAATCCAGGGATCGCGGAGAAGCCGGGCCCGGCAAACGGTTCCACCAGGGCACGGTCCGAGAGGCTGTATCGCGCTGTCAGCCTCAGGCCGCCGGTGAGGTTGTGCTCCACCTTCCCATCGAACTGGTGCACGTCGTCGCGCAGGGTGGGAGAGGAGACGAAGTTGGCAAAGGGGGTGCTGCGGTTCGGCAGGGGGTACAGCGCGGCAATTGCGGCGCCGATCGGATTCTGAAAGAAACCTGGAATCTGTGCTCCTGGAAGCGGCTGACCGGTCGAGGGATCGGCAGGCCTCGGAAAGGCCGACTGCGAGAAGTCCCCGGCCCGCTCCTGCGCCGTCGGCACCGTCGTGACCTGCGTGATCCCTTCACGAAGTCGGGTGTGCTCGTAGTCCACGAAGAAGAACGTACGGTTTCGCGCAACGGGCCCGCCGAGCGAGCCGCCGAACTGATGACGGCTGTAGTCCGGATCGGGCTCCCCCGCAGGAGCGAAGTAGTTGCGCGAGCCCAGCGCGCCGTGGCGCAGAAACTCGTAGGCCGTGGCCGACAGGACGTTCGAGCCGGAGCGGCTGAGCACGTTCACCTGTCCGGCGGCATTGCGCCCGAAGGAGGCATCGTACGTGGCGGTCGCGACCTGGAACTCCTGGATTCCGTCCACTGGCGGTCGCACCGACGGGGTATTGAGCTTCGGGTCGACGTTGTAGACGCCGTCGAGGATGTAGTTGTTGAAATCCTCGCGCGCGCCGTTCGTGCTGAACGCGAACTCCCCGCGGACCGAACTCGCCGACCCCTGTGGGGCGGGAACCGTGCCGGGTGCAAGCAGTGCAAGCTCCAGGAAGTTCCTCCCGTCGAGCGGCAGGTTCGCGACCTGTTCTTGATCTATCAGGGTCGAGAGGGCAGGGGAATTCCGTTCCAGCACCGGCAGCTCCGAGTCGGCTCCGCCAGTCGTGACCGTCGCGGTCGTCGTCACCGATAGCCCCGGTTCGAGCCAGAGGTCCTGCCCCACGCCGAGCTGTATCCGGTGCCGGTACGTGCTGAAGCCGCTTCGCTGTGCCTCGACGAGGTAGCGGCCGGCTGGCAACTCGGGAAAGACAAATCGACCTTCAGGGTCGCTCGTGGTCTGCCGTGACTCGCCAGTCTCTTCCCTGCTCACGCTCACCACCGTTTCGGGGAGCCGCGCACCGGTCTGGTCGAGGACCACGCCGCGCAGCGTCGCGCGTGCTGTCTGTGCGGATGTCGGGGAGGCGAGGAGCAGGATTCCAAGGGTGACCAGCGTCCGCGTGAATGTAGAGCTCATACGATGTTCATTTTAGGAAGAGGAAGAGGGAGAGGGTGAGACCCACGCCGGGTGTGTTGTCAATCTTACAGGGGGACGATGGTCAAGTTACAGAATTAGCGGGTCCGGGCACAGGCACGTAATCCTTCCGTCGGGGCGCAGCAACCCGGGTTTGCGCCACCCGTTGCGAATACGTCCTTTATCCCTCGGCAAGAGTGGAAGGGAGGTGGTCCTGTGGTTGCACTCTGCTGTTCGAGCCCTCACCATGAACGCCGGGTCCCCGTCTTCCAACCAGCCGGATATTCCTGTCTTTACCGACGGTTTGGGCGAACGTCTGATCGCCACCGACGCGGGCACGGGCGAGCCGCTGCAGATTCTGCGGCTGCGCGCGGAACTCACTGCCGTGCCTTCCTTCGAGTTCGCCGTCCGGGAGCGCACCGCCCGGTTGATGAATTTCCGGCATGCGTACTACGCGCGCGTGCGTCGTGTGGACCGCCTTCATCCCGACGGCACCCTGGCGATTGTGTCGGACCACGTCGAAGGGACGCGGCTCTCCGAGATCCTGCGGGTGGCGCATGCGCGCGGGCTCAGGCTGGACACAAACGCCGCGCTCTGCCTGATCCGGCAGATCCTCCAGGCTGTCGCGCTCCTGCACGACAACGCCCGTGACGCCTCCCACGGGGCGATTGCGCCCGAACGGATCGTGGTGACCCCTCACGCACGGGTCGTGCTGGTCGAGCATGTTGCCGGGTCCGCGCTCGAGAGGCTCCAGTTCAGCCGTGAACGTCTCTGGCAGGAGTTCCGGGTCGCCATTCCCTCGTCGGCAGGGCTCGCACGTTTCGACCATCGAGCCGACGTGAACGGCATCGGGATGAGCGCGCTGGCCCTCCTGCTTGGACGGCCGATCGAGGCCGCCGAGTTCCCCCACGCGCTTCCCGATCTCCTCAGGCAGGCGCGAGCCCGCTCGCCACTGGGACACGAAGAGCCCTTGTCCGACGCTCTGCACACCTGGTTGCGCCGTGCGCTGCACGTGGACGTGCGGCGGGCATTCTCTTCTGCACCCGAGGCGCTTGCCGGGCTGGACGAGGCGCTGGGCAGCGACCCGTCGTACCTGCCCGCGCCGGTTGCGCTCGAGAGCTTTCTGTCGCAGTACGCAGCCTTCGCGCTGCACCGTGCCGCTCCACCTCCGGCAGGGCGGGCCGCCCCACCCTCACAGCAACAGGAAGTCGTGCCTCCTGCCCTCTTGCCGGATACCGGCGACCCTGTGGACCGGCCGCATCAGGAGCCTGTCCGACGTGGCAGGACGTCGGGTGCCGCCCCTCCTGATGCCGCCGAACTGCAGGATCGTGCAGATGCCGAAACGGGAGTGGACGAGGCCCTGAGCGAACAGGGGCGGGGATTGCGTCTCCGGCGGCTCCGCGTCCCCGGCCTCCTGCTCCTCGCCATCGCCCTGGCCGCCCTGGGCGTGCAGTGGTGCAGGCCCGCTGCGGCCGGGCCATCCGGCACGCTCAACGTGCAGTCGACTCCCCCCGGCGTCGAGATTTTCGTGGACGGCGTCAACAGGGGCATGACGCCCGCTACGCTTGCCGTGCCCGCCGGGTCGCACATTCTGGAGCTGCGCGGGCAAGGTGTTCCGCGCGTGATTCCGCTGCAGATCCCCGCGGGCGGTCACGTCTCCCAGTACCTCGAGTTCGCAGATGCCCCGACCACCGGGATGCTGGTGGTGTATTCACAGCCGGAGGGGGCGCTGGTAGTCGTGGACGGACACCCCCGCGGAAACACGCCGCTCACCCTCGCCGGCCTCGAGCCGGGCGACCACGAGGTGCTGCTGCAGAGCAATGCCGGCAGCTCCCGTCACGTCGTGACCGTGCTTGCGGGCACGACCGCATCGCTCGTGGCCCCCCGCATGCCGGCGCCCGCTGCAGGCCCCGTGTCCGGCTGGATCAGTGTGAACGCCCCCTTCACGATCGAGATCCACGAGGATGGGCGGCTCATCGGGACGAGCGATACGGATCTCGTGATGCTCGCGGCGGGGAGGCACGTGCTGGAACTCATCAACCGGCCGTTGGGGCTGCGGCAGCCGCACGTCGTGCAGGTGACGCCGGGCAAAGTTGCAACGGTGGCGGTGGATCTGCCGAAGGGCACCGTCAACCTGAATGCGTCTCCCTGGGCAGAAGTCTGGATCGACGGCGCTCGCGTGGGTGAGACGCCCATTGGCAACCTGGAGCTGCCCATTGGCCCCCACGAGCTCGTGTTCCGACATCCGGAGCTCGGTGAGCAGCGTCACGCAGTTTCCGTGACGACGTCCGCGCCTGTCAGGCTCAGTGTGGCCATGCAGTAGAGGCTCGAGGATGAAGAAGCTTGTGGCGGCGTGTGTAATCGTGGCGGGGCTGATAACGCCAGTTGCGGCGGAGCAGCAGACCGGCCGGCTGGCCGCCGCGCGGGAGCTGTACACAGCGGCGCGCTACGACGAGGCACTGACTGTCCTCAACGAGCTTCGTGAGGGTGACGCCGCCCACCGCCGATTCGTGGAGCAGTATCGCTCGCTGTGCCTGCTTGCCCTCGGGCGTGCCGCCGAAGCGGAGCACGCCATCGAGGCGCTCGTCGAGGCCGATCCGCTCTACCGTCCGGGTGAAGCGGACGCGTCCCCGCGCGTGCGGGCGACGTTCACCGAGGTGCGGCGCCGCCTCCTCCCCGGGCTCGCCACGGCAAAGTACCTGGAGGCCAGAGGGGCGTACGACCGCGGCGAATGGCCCGTTGCACAGGAGCGCTTTGCCGGGGTCCTTTCGCTCATCGACGATCCCGACGCGGGAGGGGGACTGACGGATCTCCGAATCCTGACGGCGGGATTCCTCGAGCTCAGCACGCGCGCGGCAGCTCCTTCGCCGGTTCCGGCGCCGCCGCCTCCTCCCGAGGACATCCTCTCATCAGCGCGTGAGGAGCCCGTTACGCCGGCACCGGATCCGCTGCGCGTTTACCATGCCCAGGACGCAGGAGTATCGGCTCCTGTCGCCATCCAGCAGGCGTTTCCTCTCCTGCCGAGTGCTCTGATGACCGCGGCCCGCCCGCAGGGCCTGCTGGAGGTCATCATCGACGAGCAGGGACGTGTCGTCTCCGCAGCGGTCAGGAGTTCTGTCCACCCCACCTACGACGCTCAGCTTCTATCCTCCGCCCCGAGCTGGAAGTACTCGCCGGCGACCCTTGCCGGCCATCCTGTCAAATTCCGAAAGCTCATCCAGGTCGTCGTCAAGCGCTGAACCCCCGCCGGAGCTCACCGTGCCTTTATGGCCGGGGTGTGTAATTTCGGTGAACTCCTGACCTGTTTCCCGCTCAACAGTACCGCTCTGGCACCACGAAGAGGACGTAATAATTGGTATAACTCGGTCATTTCGCCTTTTCTTCGGGATGGCAGGAAAGTCGCAATCCTGCTCACCAATGCACAAGCCCAACTCGCCTGTGTCGCTCACGGATCTGTCATCGGCGGCCATCCAACTCCGGCCCTACGAGGCCGTGACCGTCGTGCGAGAGCTGGTTCTACAGGTCTCACGCGGAGAGGTGGCCGGCGTGCCGTCTCCGCATGTCATCCGGCTGTCTCCGACCGGAGGGATCTCGGTCGAGGGGCCCGTGGCGGCCGGCGGCAACACGGTAAGCCGCGCCGCACAGCTCCTTGATGCCCTGCTGCCCCAGGCGAGCGCGGGAAGCGACTTCCGCGTGCCTGGTGGGTTGAAGCTGGTCATTGCGCGTGCACTCGGCACGCTGGATCTTCCACCGTTTCTGTCGGTTGTGGCGTTCGCGGACGCGCTGTCGCGCTTTGCCGCAACGGATCCCCCCGCCACCGTCGCGCAACTGGTCGGCTCCTGGACGGAGCTCGCCGCGGCCCGTGCCCCGTCCCCGGCGGCAGCGGCGGCCGCACCTGTTGCAGCCCGGGTGGAGCCTTTCGTTGGCACCCGTGATTCAGAGCCACGTACGGAGACCGGTGGGGCTTCCTTGAGCGTCTCCGATATCAGGCGCGCCCGGCGTGCGACGGGCATGCCGCTTGGGGTCATCGCGGAGCGGAGCAGGATCCCGCTGGCGTTGCTCAGGGAGCTCGAGTGGGGTTACCTGATGAACTGGCCCGGAGGGCACTACGGGCACACGCAACTCGTTCGCTACGCGCGTGCCACCGGCCTGGACGAGCAACTGGTCGTCTCCACGATTCTTCCCATGCTGGAGGAAACAGAGTCGGCCCGCGCCTCCCAGCCCCGCGGCGCCACGTCTCCGGCGGCTGCCGTTCTCCCGCCTGCCCCTCCAGTCCCGACGGCGGGTTCCAGGCCCGTAGTGGAGATAGCGGCGGCTTCCGGTGTCCCGGCGGCGGCGTCCGCCGGTGAGGCCATTGCGATCCGTAGGCCTGTTCCTTCTCCGGTGCTTGTGCGGAGCCCCCAGGCCCTGGCTCCACGCGTGGCTCGCCGGCGCCGGTCGGGAGCCATTGCAGCGCTGGCCATCCCGGCGCTGCTCGCCATCGCCCTGCTGCCAGCGTGGTGGCTGGGGTCGGCTCCGGAGGACGCAGCTCCCCAGCCGGTGGCGGTGTCAACCTCGAATGCTGCCCCTCGTGATCAGTCGTCCTCCCGGCTCGAGGGAGCGGCAGGGCGTCCTGGTACCGTCTCGTCCAGCCCTGGGGTCGAGCAGATCCCCGGGACTCCTGCGGAGCCGGCTCCCCCGGCAGCGCGGCCCCCTGCGGCGCCCGCGAGCGTAGCGCCGACGCAGGCGCCGGGCGGCCGTGCGGGTGAGATCGCGACATCTCCGGCACGTCGTCAGGTGGTCGAGGCCCGGGTGGGGACGCCTGAATTCGTGCAGGCTGCGCACCTGCCGTCTGACGGCGTGGCGTACTCCCCCTCGTTCGCTTCGTCCGGGAGCGCGATGTTCTACCACGACAAGGACGATGCAAAGGGACGGGCGGCGCTGCTGCGCGCCGACACGAACGATCGGGGAACCGTGCTCCAGGTGACGCGAATCGTCGACGACAACGCGCAGAACTGGCATGTGAGTCAGTCGCCGGACGGAACCCGCATTGCGTTCGATTCCGATCGTGACGGCGAGCGGGGGGTCTACGTGGCGGATGCGAACGGCCGCAACGTGCGGCGGGTGAGCCCTGCAGGGCCCGCGTCGGTGCCAAGCTGGTCCCCCGACAGCCGCAGCCTTGCGTTCGTCCGGGCCGATCCGGCGCGGCCGAAGGTCGCGAGCCTGTGGACCCTCGAGCTCGAAACCGGAAAGCTGCGGCAGATTACGGATCACCGCGTGGGCGCGCCCTGGGGCGGCTCCTGGTTTCCGGACGGGCGCCGCATTGCCTACAGCCACGAGGACCGGCTTGTCGTCCATGACCTCGGAACAGGCCACGAGCGCGTGTTCGCGTCACCCCGGAAGGGGAAGCAGGTGCGGACGCCCGCCGTCTCCCCCGATGGGCGGCTGATCATCTTCCAAGTCAAGGGCGACGGAGCCTGGCTGCTCGACACAGCGGATGGGTCGATGCGGAAGGTGCTCGAGGACGCCACCGCGGAGGAGTACGCCTGGTCCCGCGACGGCAGGCAGGTGGCGTATCACAGCGCCAGGGCCGGAGGCTGGGGTGTCTGGGTGATGGCACCCCGCTGAGGTTTTGGCGAACTGTCGCCCGGCGGAACATTTCTGCAGCATTTTTGAGCAAATGGGGCTGCCCTGGCCTCGTACTGCGGGCCAGTATCGTGCTAGACTGACCCCTCGCGATGCTCAGGCAGCAGATTGCATTTGTCATTCTTCTCGGGGCGGCTGCATCCGCCTGTACGCGTCCGGAAGGGGTGAGCCGAACGCATGTGGCGGACATCCTCCTGCAGGCCGAGACCGCGGTCATCGAAGCGCGCGTGCCCCGCAATGCGACGCTCGACGGCCTGCTCCGGCAGCACAAGCTTTCGGCTGACCTGATCCATGCAGTGGTGCGGTCTGCAGGTTCGGTCTTCAATCCCCGCCAGCTGCGTGCCGATCGTCCGTACAGGCTGGTGTTGTCTTTCGACGGATTCCTGCGCGAGTTCGAGTATGAGATCGACGCGGACCGCTTTCTCCGCATCATCAGCCGCGATCCCGACCGCCCGGAGGTGCTCGAGGCGGAGGTGCTCCCGTTCGAGAAGGATTCCGCCGTCGCCGCGATCCGCGGGACGATCGATGCCCAGCGGCCATCCCTCATCGCCGCGATGACCGACACCGGAGAGAACATCCAGCTCGCGATGGCGCTGGCCGACGTCTTTGGCGGGCAGATCGATTTCAACAGCGGACTTCACCCCGGTGACGCCTTCGAGGTGCTGTTCGAAAAGTCCACCCGCGAGGGTCAGTTCGCCGGCTACGGCGCGATCCTGGGGGCCACCTTCGTTGCCAGCGGCAAAGCACACCACGCAATCCGGTGGGTGCATCCGGAGACCGGCCGCGCCGCCTACTACGACGAGGAAGGGCGGTCGCTGCGGCGCTTCTTCCTGGTCTCTCCCTTGAAATTCGAACCGCGTATCACGTCGGGGTTCTCGCAGCGGCGGCTCCATCCCGTGCACCACACCGTCCGGGCGCACCTGGGCGTCGATTACGGAGCGCCGCACGGCACGCCTGTCGTCGCGGTTGCCGCAGGCACCGTTCTCTCGGCCGGCCGGGCGGGCGCGGGTGGCAATCAGGTGCGGATCCGCCACGACCGGGGGCTCGAAACGTACTACCTGCACCTGTCCGCTTTCGGTCCGGGCATCCGGGCGGGAGCACGTGTGGAGCAGGGGCAGATGATCGGGCGGGTCGGCGCCACCGGCACAGCGACGGGGCCGCACCTCGACTTCCGTCTTCGGAAGAACGGGACATTCGTCGATCCGGTCGCGGAACGCCGCCGCCAGCCCCCAGGAGAGCCGATTCCGGCCGCCCATCTGGCGGCCTTCCGGGCCTCCCGCGACGGCTTGCTCCAGCGGATGGACGCGGCGCTGCCACCCGCCGGCGTACCCGCAGTGGCGGGCTACACCACAGCCGCCCGGTAGGCTCCGCCCTCAGCCGCTCATCGTAGAATACCCGGATGGCTTCCATCCAGCCGTTCCGGGCCTTGAGGCCGGCGCCCGACTCGGCCGCCGCGGTCTCTTCGGTCCCCTACGACGTCGTCAGCACCGACGAGGCGCGCGCGCTCGCCGACGGTAACCCGCTCAGTTTCCTGCACGTCACCCGATCCGAAATCGATCTGCCGGCGGATGCGGATCCGTATTCCCCCGCGGTGTACGAGAAAGCGCGGGAGAACTTCGCAGCGCTGCGTGAGCGCGCGCCGCTCGTGTTCGAGGATCGCCCTGCGCTGTACGTCTATCGCCTGCGCATGGGTTCGCACGAGCAGGTCGGGGTTGCCGGCTGCTTTTCAGTGGACGAGTACGAGCAGGGGGTGATCAAGAAGCACGAGCGGACACGCCGGGACAAGGAAGACGACAGAACGCGGCACATCGTGGCGCTTCGCGCCCAGACCGGCGTCGTCTTCCTGACCTACACGGCGACCGGGGAGATCGATCGGCTCGCCCGGCGGGTATCGTCAGGCGAGCCGCTGTACGACTTCGCGGCGCCTGACGGCGTGCACCACACCGTGTGGGCCACCGGGCTGGATGGCACACGCGAACTCGGCGAGGCATTCGCCGCCGTGCCTTCCCTCTACATTGCCGACGGCCATCACCGCGCTGCAAGCGCCGCCAGGGCACGGGTAGAAGTGGACCAGCTCGCCGGGTCCCCTGGCGATGCGGCCAACGCCGGTACCTTCATTGCCGTGGCATTTCCCCACGATCAGGTGCAGGTCCTGCCCTACAACCGGACGGTTCGCGACCTGGGGGGACGGTCGCCGGAGGAGTTCCTGAACGCGCTGCGGGAGGGGTTCGACGTCAGGCCGGGATCGGCCGAACCCGCCGGGAAAGGGCAGGTCTCTATGTACCTGGCCGGCCAATGGTACGTGGTCGATCTCCGCGGGGCCGCGCCGGAGGACGAGACGCGGGCGGCCTCGCTCGATGTCGCCATCCTGCAGGGACACGTGCTCGAGCGGCTGCTCGGGATCGGCGACATCCGGTCGGACAAGCGGATTGATTTCGTCGGCGGGGCTCGGGGTCCCCGTGCCCTCGAATCGGCAGTGGACTCGGGGCGCGCGGCGGTTGCCTTCTCCATGTTTCCGGTTTCGGTCCAGGACCTGATCGCCGTGTCGGACGCCGGGGGCATCATGCCGCCAAAGTCCACATGGTTCGAACCAAAGCTCCGTGATGGACTGCTGATCCACGTGATCTGAAGGGCGTCAGCCCGCGGCACCGGACGAAGCGGAAAGCGGAAAGCGGAAAGCAAGCAGCAAGCAGCAGGAAGCTGACACCCAATGAAAGTTCTCATCGCCGACGCATTCGAGAAGAGCGGAATCGCCGGCCTGACGGGCGCAGGATGCGAGGTCATCAGCGAGCCGGAGCTGAAAGGGGACGCGCTCGAGGCGGCGATCCGCCGTACCGCGGCTGACGTGCTCGTCGTCCGCAGCACGAAGGTGACGGAGCCGATGCTCGACGCCGGCAGATTGTCGCTCATCGTCCGGGCCGGAGCCGGGTACAACACGATCGACGTGGCAGCGGCATCGCAACGGGGGATCTACGTATCGAACTGCCCGGGCAAGAACGCCATCGCCGTGGCGGAGCTTGCATTCGGACTGATGCTCGCGCTCGATCGACGCATCGCCGACAACGTAGCGGACTTGCGTGCCGGGAAATGGAACAAGAAGGAGTTCTCCCGCGCGCAGGGGCTGTATGGCAGCACGCTGGGGCTGCTCGGGGCGGGCAGCATCGGACAGGAGATGATCCGCCGGGCGGCAGGCTTCGGGTTGAACGTCGTGCTGTGGAGCCGCAGGTTCGACGGCCAGGAGCGGCCGCTGACCGAAGCCGAGGCGCGCGAGCTCGGCCTGGAAGCGGCGATCCGGCAAATCGAGGTGTTTCTCGCACCCACGCCGGGTGACGTGGCGAGCCGCGCCGACGTCCTGAGCGTGCACCTGGCGCTCGACGAAGGCACACGCGGCCTCGTTGACGCGACGCTGCTGGAGCGTCTGCGCCCGGGCGCCATGTTCATCAACACCTCCAGGGGGGAAGTGGTGGACGAGACAGCGCTGGTGGCCGCCGTCCGGGACAAGGGGCTGAGAGTGGGGCTGGACGTGTTCGCGCAGGAGCCTTCAGGCGCGAGCGGCGAGTTCTCGTCTCCGCTGCTGCCCCTCGGCGCCTACGGGACCCATCATATCGGCGCGTCCACGGCCCAGGCGCAGGAGGCGATCGCCGATGAGACGGTGCGGATCATCAGCACGTACAAAGGGACGGGACGTGTGCCGAACGTCGTGAATCTGGCGACGCGCACGCCGGCAACGCACATGCTGGTCGTCCGGCACCGCGACCGTCCCGGGGTGCTTGCGCACGTGTTCGATCACCTGCGCCAGGCCCGCCTGAACGTGCAGGAAACCGAGAACATCGTGTTCGAAGGGGCGGAGGCGGCTGTGGCGCGCGTGAACCTGGACGGCGAACCATCCGCGGCACTCTGTTCCCGAATCAAGGACGGGAACACCGACGTTCTGGATCTTCAGGTGGTGCGGCTGTGAGCCGCGTCACCGGCGCATCAGATTTTTCTACACCCGGCGAGAAAGGGCGTTCATGACGACAGCGGCGACAACGCGTATTCACAACTTTTCGGCGGGGCCGGCGGTGCTGCCCCTCGAGGTGCTGGAGGCGGTCCAGCGGGACCTGATTGCCCTCCCCGGCGTGGGGATGTCCGTGCTGGAGGTGAGCCACCGGTCGGCCGCGTTCGACGAGATCATCGAGGGATGCGAGGCGGACCTGCGGAAGCTGGGCAACATCCCGGAGAACTACCGCGTCCTCTTCCTCCAGGGAGGCGCGAGTCTTCAGTTCTCGATGGTGCCGATGAACCTGCTCCCCGAAGGAGGCTCCGCCGACTACATCGTCACCGGTGTGTGGGCCGAGAAGGCGGTGAAGGAAGCCAAGCGGGTTGGCGCCGTGAACATCGCCGCGTCCACGGCGGCGGAGAAGTTCACCAGGGTGCCGCAGCCGGCAGAGATCACACTGGATCCGCAGGCCGCGTACGTCCACTTCACGACGAACAACACGATCTACGGGACGCAGTGGCACTACACGCCCGATACCGGCGGCGTGCCGCTCGTCGCAGACGCCTCGTCCGACATCTTCAGCCGTCCGATCGACGTGGCGAAATACGGGTTGATCTACGCGGGCGCGCAGAAGAACCTTGCCCCCGCCGGTCTGACGCTGGTGATCATCCGTGAGGACCTGCTGAGCCGCGCGCCGTCGGGCCTGGCGACCATGCTGCATTACGCCGTTCACGCCGAGAACAAGTCGCTCTACAACACCCCTCCAGTGTTCCCCGTCTACGTGATGCGCCTCGTCCTCGCCTGGCTCCTGAAGAACGGCGGTCTGGAGGCGATCGAGGAGGTGAACAGCCGGAAGGCCGGAAAACTCTACGCCGAGATTGATAGGACGGGGTTCTACCGGGGGCATGCGACGCCAGACAGCCGCTCCCGGATGAACGTCACCTTCCGGCTGCCGAGCGAAGAGCT
This sequence comes from Acidobacteriota bacterium, assembly GCA_013697225.1. Taxonomy (GTDB): domain Bacteria; phylum Acidobacteriota; class Vicinamibacteria; order Vicinamibacterales; family 2-12-FULL-66-21; genus JACCXG01. The sequence continues at coordinate 4,058 of JACCXG010000283.1, read as the reverse complement.
CGAGAAGAAGTTCGCGAAGGATTCGACGGCGGCCGGGCTGGACGGTCTGAAGGGGCACCGGTCGGTCGGGGGGCTCAGGGCGTCCATCTACAATGCGTTTCCCGAGGCCGGTGTGGATGCGCTCGTCCAGTTCATGCAGGAGTTCGAACGCCGGAACGGCTGAGGGTACAGAACTCTTACAAACGGCCTGACGCGGACCTGCTACTTTCTTTATATGGCAGCTCGCGCGGAGGCCTCACCGGCCGATTACTCCTATTCGAACCTCAACTGGGTCACAGCCAGCGCCATGGTCGCATTCCATGGCGCCGCCATTGCCGCCCTGTTTTTCTTCTCGTGGACCAATCTGATCGTGGCGCTGGTGCTCCACTGGTTTGCTGTCGGTTTCGGCATCAGCCTGGGGTATCACCGGCTGCACACACACCGCGGTTACAAGACCTCGAAGCCATTCGAGTACTTCCTGGCCGTCTGCGGCACCCTCACGCTCGAGGGAGGGCCGATTTTCTGGGTCGCGACGCATCGCGTCCACCACAAGCACTCCGACCAGGAGGGAGACCCCCATACGCCGCATGACGGGGGCTTCTGGGCGCACATGGGATGGATCCTCTTCGGAGACATGCACCACAACAATACGGCGACGATGGCGAAATATGCGCCGGATCTCGCCGCGGATCCGTTCTACCGCTGGCTGAACACCTATCACTACGTGCCGCTCGTGCTGCTCGGGCTGATTCTGCTGGCCGTCGGCGGCTGGCCGCTGGTGCTCTGGGGAATCGCCCTGCGCGTGGTCATCGGCCTGCACTTCACCTGGCTGGTGAACTCGGCGACTCACATGTGGGGGAGCCGGCGCTTCGCAACGCGCGACGACTCGCGCAACAGCTGGTGGGTGGCGCTCCTCACGTTCGGTGAGGGCTGGCACAACAATCATCATGCGCACCCCGTTTCAGCCCGGCACGGCCTGACCTGGTACGAGTTCGACCCCAGCTGGCTCACGCTGAAGGCGCTTCGGGCCGTGGGCGTTGTGAGGGATGTGAAGGTCGCCAAGATACGGGAACAGCAGCTAGAAAAGGCTGCGTAGACCCACCGATTTCGGGAGAGGGGAATTCTCCCTTCTCCCTTTCCCCTCCCACCTTTCCCCTCCGCCTCCCGCCCTCCTGTATCCTGTCTTCATGATCACCGGCCGGCGGCGATCCATCATCTTCTTCACCGTCCTCGGCTGCTGCCTCGTCGCCCTCGCCGTGACGCTCAACGTCGGGTGGGTGGTCCTGAACTGGCGTCAGGGGCTCCTGACGGTGCTCGGTGTGATCTTCTTCCTGCTGATCATCGCGGGCCTTGTCCTGAACACGATCTTCCTGGTGCGGGAGATCCGGCGGAACGAGCAGCACGATTCCTTCATCAACGCCGTGACGCACGAGCTGAAGACGCCCGTTGCCTCCATCCGGCTCTATCTCCAGACCTTGCAGACCCGCGACCTCGATGATGCCAGGCGCCGGGAGTTCTACCGGATCATGCTCGAGGACAGCGACCGGCTGCTGAACACGATCGAGCAGGTGCTCCGGGCCGGGAGCGTCCGGTCACCACTCCACCGCACGGCACGCATGCGGGTGAACCTCGCGGAGGTGACACGGGAATGCGTGGACCTGGTGCGCACACGGTATCGCCTCGAGGACGACGCCCTGGCGTACGATCAGAAGGTGGATGCCGCCCGCGCGGTCGTGGCGGGTGATCCCGACGAGCTCAAGGCCGCCGTGTCCAATCTCATCGACAATGCCGTCAAGTACTCGGGTGCCCGGGTCAAGGTACGTGTGTTCCTGGACGAGGCCGAGGGAAACCGGGTCTCTGTGCGAGTGGAGGACGAGGGAGTCGGAATCTCTCCCGCCGATCTGAAGCGGGTGTTCCGCCGGTTCTACAGAATTCCCAACGCCGTGTCGTCACGCGCCAGGGGCAGCAGCGGACTGGGGCTGTTCATCGTGCGGTCCGTAGCCCGGCGGCACGGGGGGCGCGCATTCGCGGAGAGTGCGGGTGCCGGGCATGGAAGCACGTTCACGCTGCTCCTGCCGAGAGCGGCGGGCGCCGCCTCATGACAGCTTCGCCACAGCGCGTCCTCATCGTCGAGGACGAACAGCACCTGGCCGAGGGCCTTCGGTTCAACCTTGAAGCGGAAGGCTACCTGGCCGAGGTCGTCGACACCGGTGAGGGTGCACTCGAACGGCTGCTTGGTCCCGCCCATGCCCCGATCGACCTCGTAGTGCTCGACGTGATGCTGCCAGGGAAGGACGGGTTCGCCGTGGTGTCGGAGCTTCGCGCCGCCCAGGAGTACGTGCCCGTGCTGATGCTGACAGCCAGCGGCCGCCCCGAGGACGTGCTCAAGGGCTTTGGCGCCGGTGCCGACGACTACCTCCCGAAACCGGCAGAGCTCGCGATCCTGCTGGCGCGCATCAGGGGTCTGCTGCGCAGGAGCGGGTGGGTGCGACGCGCCCAGGACCGGTACACGTTCTCGGGAAAGACCATCGACTTCGACGCCTTGGAGCTGCGTGCCGACGGTCGGAAGCTGCCCCTGACCGTGATGGAGGCCAGCCTGTTGCGGTACCTGGTCGCCCATGAAGGGCAGGCGGTCTCCCGCAAGGCGATGCTCGAGGAAGTCTGGGGGGTGCGGGAGGATACCGACACCCGGCCGATCGACAACTTCATCGTCCGGCTCCGCCGCTACATCGAGCAGGAGCCCGCGAGGCCGAGACACCTGCTGACCGTGCGCGGCGTTGGCTACAGGTTTCTCTCCCGCCCGGCGCCCCTCGACGTCTGACCGCCTACTCCGGCGGCGCGATGTAGGGGGAGCGTGGCCGCCGCCGGCGCCTCCGACGGCGCTGAAACGGCCCCGCGGCCACGGTCTCGGCCCCCCCTGGCAGCGCGGGCCCGGCCTGCGCCAGCATCTCCTGCCAGTGTTCGACGACGTCCGGCCGATCGCCGTGAATATCCAGCCAGGTGAGTCCTTCCTGGAACGTCGACCGGTGCAGGAGTGCCTTCTGGGCTCGAGAGGGGGCATCAATGTCGAGCAGGCGATGCTGAATCCCAAGGATCTGCTGAAGGCGCTCGATGTCGCGGCGGGGCATGGGCAGCAGCCCGAGATCGGTGCGGCGTTCCAGGGGATCCGCCGAGAAGCGCTGACGGCGGCCGGCGAGGCCGAGCGGGTAGAGCAGGGTACCGGCGAGAATGGCGTTGCTGAGCGTCTCGGGTGTCCCTTCGAACCGGGCTCGATAGCGATCGAGCGCTGCGATGGCCCGCCACAGCGCGTCCGGAGCCGAAGCCAGCTCCGGGGTGATCTCACGAAGAAGTCCTGTCGTGCGCAACTGCCGGAAGGCTTCCTCGGCATGGCCGGATCGGAGGATCTTGAAATACTCCTCCAGCAGCCGCGCCGGGGCGCTGCGCGCGATTTCATGCTTCTGGGTGGCGATGGAGTCCAGGATGGGGCCGTCGATCGTGAACTCGAGCCGCGCTGCCAGAACCACGGCCCGCAGCATGCGCACCGGATCTTCCAGGAACCTGACGTCCGGCTCTCCGATACAGCGGATCAGCCGCCAGTGGAGATCCTCGAGCCCCCCCACGTAATCGATGATCGAGAACGTGCTGATGTCATAGAACAGCGCGTTCACGGTGAAGTCGCGTCTGAAGGCGTCTTCCTCGGGGGTGCCGTAGGTATTGTCGCGCTGGATCAGCCGATCGTGCTGGCGCCGCTCCACTATGGGCCTGACATCGTCTGCCGCGATCTGTTCGCCGGGTGGGACGATGTCGGACGGCTCGAGCTCCGCCAGTTCCGATTCAGGCGTCGCAGGCACATCGATCTGCCGCCGGAAGGTGGCCACTTCGATGGTCTTGGGCCCGAACTTCACGTGCGCCAGACGGAAGCGGCGCCCGATGATCCAGCAGTTGCGAAATAGCTTCTTGATCTGGTGCGGGTGCGCGGAGGTGCCGATGTCGAAATCCTTCGGCCGCCTGTTCAGGAGGAGATCCCGAACGCTGCCGCCGACGAGGTACGCGACGTAGTTGTGCTCGTGGAGCCTGTA
>JACCXG010000595.1 GCA_013697225.1 Acidobacteriota bacterium | reverse complement strand
CCTTGCCGTGCTTCCCCGTGCTTTCCGCAACGAGCTGCTCGATCCAGAGGCCCAGGAGGGCCAGCGAGTCCGGAAGGAGGACCGTGAGCTTGTCCCGCCCGGCAAGGGTGGCAGCGCCGATGAAAGCACCAAGCTCGAGACCGGCGTTAGCGTGGTTCTCCTGCCGGCAGCCCTCGGCCATGGTGGCCCCGGCGGCAAGCAGGTCGGCGGCAGAGGCGCCCAGCAGCGCTGTCGGCACCAGCCCGAACAACGACAAGGCAGAGAATCGCCCGCCGATATCCGCCGGGTTGATGAAGGTTTCGCGGTAGCCGCGCGTTCCGGCCAGACGGTGCAGCGCAGTGTCCGGGTCGGTGATGGCCACGAACTGCCGGCCGGCCGCGTCCCCCAGCGCCTCGGTCATGCGGTTCCAGAAGAACCGCTCCATCGAGGCGACCTCCACCGTGCTGCCACTCTTGCTGGCCACGAGGATCCATGTGCGGGGGGGATCCATTCTGGCGGCGGCATTGCCGATCGTCCGCTCGTCGGTGGTGTCGAGCACGTGCAGATCCGGCGATCCGTCCGCGGAGCCGTAGACCGCCCGGAGCACCTCCGCGCAGAGGCTGCTCCCCCCCATACCCAGCAGGTAAACGGCCTGCACCCCCTCCTCACGAGCCGCTTTGCCGAGGCCCACGACCCGGTCCAGATGCTCGGGCATCGTCGATCCGATGTCGAGCCAGCCCAGCCGTGTGGAGATGGAGCGGGCCTCTTCCGAGCCGGGCTTCGCGCTCCAGACGGAGAGATCCCGATTCCAGATGCGTGAGACGACGCGTTCGGTCAGGAGGCGGTCGGCGAGGGTCGCCGCTGGTTCATACGGGAGTTTCATGGGCACCTTCAGAATGGCTGTGAAGTGAATCGTGTCACAGAGGGGCCGGCGCGACAATGGGGACGGCAGGCTGGTGGTGGTCGTCTAAGTTCTTGATGGGCGGCCGTTTATGGCGCGAGGCGGCGGGCACCCCACGCATCTCGTCGTTGAACCCCCGCCGCGCAGCCGGTATAATCGGTAAGTCTTTGGAACTTCAGGAGATTAGCGCATGATTAACGTCACACCGACGGCGGCCTCGAAGATCAACGAGCTGCTCACGGAAGAGAACAAGAACGAGGCCGGCCTGCGGGTGTTCGTGCAGGGGGGCGGCTGTTCAGGCTTCCAGTACGGCCTGATGATCGACGAAGGTGAGGGGGACGCCACGACCGACTCGGTCATCGAGTCACACGGCGTGAAGCTGCTGGTCGATCCGATCAGTGCCCGCTATCTGCGTGGTGCCGAGGTCGATTACGTCGACAACATCACCGGAGGGGGCTTCACGATCAAGAACCCCAACGCGAAGTCCACCTGCGGCTGCGGTTCCTCGTTCAACGTCTAGCATGAGCAGGCGACGGGTGGGCCTGAGCCGCGGCTGAAGGCTTACCCGCGCGCCGCCGAGAACACGACGTGGCCACCTGCTGAGGCACACCGCGTTCCAATGCAATCGACGTCAGCGTTCCTCGACAGCCTGCGGCCCGCCGGGAGCAAGCGCTCCGGCAAGCGCGATCTCATCGTCAACGTATTTCTCCGCCAGGAGGGGCACCTCACGGCGGACGACCTCTACGATCTCATCCGGAAAGAGGATCAGAAGATCAGTCGTGCGACCGTGTACCGCACCCTCCAGTGGATGGAGGAAGCGGGCATCGCGCGGAAAGTCGACTTCGGCGAGGGGCGGTTCCGTTTTGAGCACTCTTACCGTCATCCGCGTCACTTTCACCTGATCTGCAAGACCTGCAATCGATCCTTCGAGTTTCTCAGTTCCGACATCGAGGCGCTCCTCGAAGAGGTCGCCTCCGCCCGCAACTTCACGCCACGGCAGAGCATCCTGCAGATCCACGGCACCTGCGAAGCGTGCCGGACGGGGCGGGCGCCGGCCGTCGAAGGGGGCACCACCGAGCTGTTGTTTGCTCGTGACGCGTTGCGGATTGCGATTGCGACCGAACGCAGCGGGCTCGAGTTCTACTCGCGTGCCGCGCGGCTGACCAAGGACGCACGCGGGCGGCGGGTCTTCGAGCGTCTCTCCGATGAGGAACAGGAACACCTCGGGAAGCTCGAGGCGCGCTACAAGGAGCTCCTTGCGCAGGATCCGCTGCTCGAGTCCCGCCCCACCTTCCTGTTCTTCAAGGGGGCCGCGAACGGGCTCTTCGCGGCAGGCGCGGAACAACTGGCCAAGGGGGTCGACGATCGACAGGCGCTCATGATCGGGATCCGGTGCGAGCGCGCGTCGCATCGCTTCTTCAAGCGCTACGGCGACCGGTTCGAGGATTCAGAAGGGAAGCAGATCTTCCTCGAGTTCGCCACGGAAGAGCGTGAGCATCTGGAACTGCTGATCCGCGAGTACCGGGCTCTCGTCGAGCGCCAGCGCCGCCGTCCGGGCGGCAGGCGCAAGACCCGCCCGGAGCAGCCCACGGCCTGAGCCTGAGTCGGCCGGTCCGGGGCCCCGGCGTCCCGGGGACCACCGCACGCTCACCCCGGAGACTCTATTCCCACGTGATCGACCTGCACCTGCATACGACTGCGTCCGACGGTCTCCTCGATCCCGCGTCGCTCGTGGCACGGGCAGCATCTGCCGGCCTGCGTGTGATCAGCGTCACCGACCACGATACGGTCTCCGGAATCGAACGGGCGAGTGCCGCGGCGGGTGACCTGGGGCTGCGGCTCGTCCCGGGCATCGAGATGACTGCCGTGGAGGGAGAGCGGGACGTTCACATCCTGGGGTATTTCTTCGATCCCGGCCATGACGTGCTCTCCCGCTTTCTCACCGTGCAGCGGGCGGACCGCGTTCGCCGCGTTCGTGAAATGGCGGCTCGGCTGCAGCCCCTGGGCTGCGCCATCGATGTCGAGCCGTTGCTTGCAGGGCCCCCCGGGCGGAGCGTCGGAAGACCGGCAATCGCCGACGCCCTCGTGGCCGGCGGGCACGCGCGTGACCGCAACGATGCGTTTGCCCGGCTGCTTGGCCGGGGGCGCCCGGCCTTCGTGCCCCGGCGCGGAGTGGCTGGCGCCGAGGTGATCGCCATCATCCATGCGTCCGGGGGGATCGCTTCGCTTGCGCACCCGGGTGTGCTTGCCGAGGACGCGTTGATCCCTGCCCTGGCAGCTGCCGGGCTCGATGCGCTCGAAGTGTGGCACAGCGATCACTCCGCAGCGCAGTCGGCACACTACTCGACACTCGCCGGTGAACTCGGCCTCGCGCGCAGTGGCGGTTCCGATTATCACGGGGATGGCGTGCACCGGGCCGCACGGCTGGGCGGGGTTTCGCTCGGGGAGAGCGAGTTCAACCTCCTGGAATCGGTGGCCGCGGCACGACGGGCTCAAGCGGTGAGCGCGCCTGCCGGCCCGCGCGAGTCGAGAGCCACGAGCAAGAGCGGGGAACCCCGGTCGTGACAACGTGAGTGCGCCCGGCTTGCCCGTGCTGGTGATGAGGGACGTCAGCAGGGGATACGGTGCACTCCGGCCCCTTCGGATCGCGACGCTCGACGTCGAGGAGGCGGAGCGTGTAGCAGTCGGCGGGCTCGATGCCGGCGTCGCCGAGCTGCTCGTGAACCTGATCACCGGCGCGTCGCTCCCGGATACCGGTGAGATCCGCCTCTTCGGCCGGGGCACCTCGGAAATTGCCGACGGTGAGGAGTGGCTTGCGTCTCTGGAACGCTTCGGGATTGTGTCGCCGCGGGCGGTTCTACTCGAAGCCTCGACCCTGCTCCAGAACCTGGCGATGCCGTTCACGCTCGAGATCGATCCGGTCACCGCGGAGGTGACAGAGCGCGTGCGGGATCTCGCGGTGCGGTGCGGCATCGATGCCGCCAGGTGGCTCACGGTTGCTGCTGGCGAGCTGCCGGCAGACGTACGGGTTCGCGCGCACCTCGCACGTGCGCTGGCGCTCGATCCTCGGTTCCTGATCGTCGAGCACCCGACCGCGGATGTCCCGCCGGCGGCGCGCAACGCACTGGCGGCCGATCTGGCGCGGGCCACCGCCGAGGCGGAAGTGACGCTGCTGCTCCTGACGAATGACGAGGGGTTCGGTAGTGCGGTGGCGCCGCGTCACCTCAGGCTCGACGGCGCCACCGGGCTCCTGAAGGAGATCAGGAGAGGCTGGTTCACTTGGTGAAGATGCCGCAGGCCACCCTCGGTCCGCCGCTGACGCCGGACTTCGGTTCCCCCGTGATGCCCTGGTCCGGATTCCCGTGGATGATGATGGCCGTGCCATCCGCATCGAAGATCGACAGCGGCCCGGGGGAGATCGTCACGCGCGTCGTCACTGTTTTCAACGTGCCCTCGCCGTTCTGCCCGACCTCCAGGTTGGGGATGTCACCCATATGGAAGGGATGGTTCGCATCAGGGTCGGTGTTGCCCGCCGGCCCCGGATCGAAGTGCCCGCCCGCCGCTGTGAAATCAGGATCGCACTTCCCGACGGCGTGGAGATGTACGCCGTGCAGTCCCGGTTTGAGGCCGGAGGCCGTGACCATCACGTCTACCACGACACCTGTGGCGTCCTTGCGTTCGACGAGCTCGGCGCGTCCCTTGATGCCGTCCCCCTTGATGTCTGCCACTGCCCGTGTGCCGGCCGCACCCGTCTGGGGCGTTCCGCGTCCGGCGCCCTGCGGCGTCTGCTGTGCCGTCAGAGCCCCTGATACGGCGACCGTCGCCACGGCGCTGCTCAACACCATCATGAATGCCCGTTTCATTCGTCCTCCTTCGCAGTAGTGAACCCCATGCCAAAGCTCGTGCTCTTCGACATCGATGGTACTCTCGTACTGACCGGCGGGGCCGGCATCAGGGCCATGAATAGTGCCGGACGCAGCGTTCTCGGTGCCGCGAACCTCCTCGACGGTATCCAGGTGGCCGGCCGGACGGACTGGATCATCCTGCAGGATGCCCTTCGCAGGCGCGGCGAGACCCTGGACGACGAGCTGTTTGCCCGCCTCCGCGACGAGTACATCGCGAGGCTCCGTGAGGAGATTGCCAAGCCAGGTGAAGGTGTGAAGGGGGTCATGCCCGGCGTGCGCGAGCTCCTCCCGCGCCTCCAGTCGCGGGGCGACGTCGTGCTCGGACTGCTGACGGGGAACTTCGAGCAGGGCGCGCGGCTGAAGCTCGAGCATTTCGATCTCTGGCGCTACTTCCAATGCGGGGCCTTTGGGGATGATGCCGCGGACCGGAACGCGCTGGTGCCGTTTGCGGTGGAGCGGGCCCGCGGGTGCGGCGCGGGCGACATCCCCTATGAGCAGGTGCTGGTGATTGGAGATACACCGCACGATGTGGCGTGTGCGGACGCCGTCGGCGCGGTGCCGGTTGCGGTGGCGACAGGGAACTACAGCGTGCAGCAGCTTCGGGAGACAGGCGCACAGATCGTGCTGGAGGATCTCAGCGATACGGAAGGGTTCCTCGAGATCGTGGAGTCGCCCGTTCCGTCGCGAAGCGTCTGACGCCGCGGCGCAGATTCGGAAGCGAACGGGGCCCGGTGGCCCTCCCGGTCTTCAAAACCGGTCGCCGCCCGCTTTGCGGGCGGGCTGGGTTCGACTCCCAGGCGCTTCCGCCAACGTTGTCCCTCGCCCCGGTGCGAGGAGCTCAATACACCTCAGGTCGGCTCCACGATGTGTCCGTCCAGAATGGCTCGCAGTTGCCGGACGGGGCCGGGCCCGCTCGGCACGAGCTTGGCGTGGTGGTCCGACAGCCATCCGTAAAACGTCAGCACGTCGTCAACGGTGCGCTCCCGTTTCGGCCGCTGCAGCCAGATCTCCACAATCTGGCGCTGCCGCTCGGCGGTCTTCTCCGCTGGTGTGCGCCGGCCGGGCGGCACACCGTAGTTCACGTCCAGCCCTCCTCAAGCATCGGCCGTCCCTGTGTCGGGGCGGTCCACTAGTCTCCAATCCCGACGGCGTACAGCACGTACTTCTGCAGCTCTGACGTGACGAAGCGGATCTCCGGGCGCCGGCGCCACCACCGGCCGGGGGTCGCATCGCTGTAGCGGCTCCCGCGGATGCGCACGTCCACGCCGCTGCCGGCAAAGGCGCGCCTGAAGGCCAGGCCCGTGCGCCGCGTGTGGTAGGTGGAAGTCACGACGAGGATGCGTCGGGGATCGGGTCCCTGCAGGGTCTGCCGCAGGGCTGATGCTTCGTGGGCGGTGTTGTCGACGCTGCCCGGCAGGATGGTGACCGCCTCTGGCGGGACGCCGCTGGAGATGATGGCCTCTCGCGTCAAATCACCTTCGCGGGGAAACCGGATGCCTCGGGCCTGCAGCACCGCCTCGAGGCTCCCGACCGATCCCGGGCTGAGGACGATTCCGGGCGCCCAGCCTTCGTTGTAGAGGTCCACGGCTTCCAGCCATCGCTCAATCCCCCCTCCAGCGAGCACGAACATCACGTCGGCGCGCTCGAGCGGGTCATCGTGATCGAGGAACCGGCCGGCAAACGGGAGAAAGAGCAGGGAGGCCACCGACAGGGCCAACGCGGTGATCCGCAGGGTCCGGCCGGCAGACGGGAACACGATCGTCAGGAGTCGGGCAGGCGGGACGACCCGCGCCCCGCCACCGGAACGAGACGCGCGTCAGTTCTCGATGAGGCGAACCTCACCGGCACGGGGACCCTTTCCGGATTCCTCCGGCGTGAAGTCCACCCGCTGCCCCTCGCGCAGGAGTTCGAAAACGGCGCCGCGCACGGAGCTGCGGTGAAAGAAGTGTTCCATGCCGCTTTCGTCGCGGATGAAACCAAAGCCCTTGTCGATCAGAAGTCGAGCGATCGTCCCGCTTGGCATTTGCCGTGTCCTCCGAGTGAACGCCCCCCGGATCATCCAGGGGCGCATAGCTCATAACCGGGAAGACGGGCCGGCGGGCCGCGACCCGCCTCATGCCTGGGAACGCCGACCGTCCGATTGAACCCCGTCCCTGCGCCCCGTCGGCCTGTGTTCTGCCGCCGCGCAGTGAGCTGAACCGCGCCAACTATAGGGACTTCCTCACCTGAAGTCAACGAAATATGGCGTGATTTCGCGCGTTCCTTTCTGCATGCAAGACTCGGGAGCATTCGCAGGACCGGTCGCCGAAAGCGCCCAAACCGCCCGGTCACGGATCTCATGACAGGATCACTGCATGCAAGGATGTGCCGGTCTCGTGCTGGCAGCCGGGTGGTCCCGACGCTTCGGGCGGCCGAAGGCGCTTCTCCCGTGCGGGCCGGCCGGTGAGTCGTTCGTCGTCCGGGCCGTCCGGACCCTGCGTTCCGGGGGAATTGCCGACATACTCGTCATCGGCCGCCCTGAAGACGACGCGCTCCGGCAGGAAGTCGGGCGGGTCGTGCCGCCGGCGCGATACGTTGAGAACCCGAACGCCGCCGAGGGGCAGCTCTCGTCGCTCCTGGCCGGCCTGGCCCAGGCAACAGCCGCCGGCGCGGCCGCCGTCATGGTCATCCCTGTCGATTACCCGCAGGTTCGGGCGGAGACCGTGGCCGCGCTGCTGCGGGCGCTCGACGCCGGCGGTGCCTCGATCGTCAGGGCCGTCCACCGGGGGCGTCACGGGCATCCAGTAATTTTCACCGAGGACGTCTTCGCCGACCTGCGTCGCGCGGATCCTGCCGTTGGCGCGAAGGCCGTCATCCGCGCGAATCCGGCAAGGCTCCTCGACGTGGAGGTGGGTGATCCCGGCGTCCTTCGGGACGTAGACGTCCCGGCCGACTATGTCGACCTGTTCCCGGACTCGGAGTGACGCGAACCCGCCAAACTCTCGCACTCCCGCTCCTGGCCTGGCGGTGACGTCCGCGCAGACGCTGTCCCCAGACACCGTACTGCGTGACCTCGTCCGACCGCGGCATGCAAGATTGTGGTACCCTCCGCGCCTATGTCGCACATCACCAGACGCGAGGCGCTGCTCACCGGCGCGACGACACTGCTGGCAGCGTCGTCGGTGGGTCCTGTCGGAGCCCGCGCTTCCGTTCAGCCGGCCGGAGGTCCGGGCCGGCTGAAGCAGTCGGTCTGTCGCTGGCCGTTCGCCAAGGTCCCGGCCCATGAGTTTTTCAAGGCGGTTGCGGACATGGGTCTCACCGCTGTCGATCTCCTGACGGAAAAGGAGTGGCCCATTGCCCGCGAATACGGCCTGACGTGCTCGATGGGCTCCGGCGCCGGCGGCGGTATTACCGATGGGTTCAACGTGAAGGGGAATCACGAGAAACTGATCGCGAGCCTCGAGCGCGGCATTCCCATCGCCGCTGCACACAAGGTTCCCAACGTGATCACGTTCTTCGGCAACAGGCGTGGCATGCCGGACGAGGAAGCGAAGGCGAACTGTGTCGAGGGGCTGAACAAGGTCAAGAAGGTGGCGGAGGATCACGGCGTCACCATCTGCCTGGAGCTCCTCAACAGCAAAGTCGATCACCCTGATTACCAGGGTGACAAGTCCGCGTTCGGCATCGATGTCGTGAAGGCGGTCGGCTCGCCGCGGGTCAAGCTGCTGTACGACATCTACCACATGCAGATCATGGAAGGGGATCTGATCCGGACCATCCGTGACAACCGGGAGCACTTCGCGCACTTTCACACGGGGGGTGTGCCGGGACGCAACGAGCTCGACGACACCCAGGAGATCACCTGGCGGACCGTGGCGGCCGCGATCGCCGACATGGGCTTCGATGGGTACTTCGCGCACGAGTTCCTCCCGAAGCGGGATCCGCTCACCTCGCTGCGCGAGGCGGTGGTGCTCTGTACTGTGTGATCCGGTTCTCTGCGGGGCGACCTGCCATGCCCGGTCACCCCGGCAGCGCCGGGGAGATGGGCACACGGGGAGCGCGCCGGTAAGTGGCAGACGCAGATGCGGGGGAGTAACTGCCCCTGCCTCCCTTCTCCGTCGCGCGTGTCGACGGGCATCTGACCCCCTTCGGATGGCTTCACCTCTGAAGTTTGCCGTGTTCGGCGCCGGATTCTGGACGCCGTTTCAGCTTGCCGGCTGGCGAGAGACGGGGGGGGCGGAATGCGTGGCCATCTACAACCGCACGCGCGGCAAAGCAGAGGCGGTGGCGCGCGACTTCGGGATCCCCGCCGTCTTCGACGATCCGGAGCGACTGCTGGAGGAAGTCCGGCCTGACTTCGTGGACAACATCACCGAAGTCGGCGGCCACAAGCCGCTGTCGCTCCTCTGCGCACGCCACCGCACCCCCTGCATCTGCCAGAAACCGCTCGCAGACAACCTTGCCGATGCGCGGCAGATCGTCTCTGCCTTCCAGCGCGCCAAAACTCCCTTCTTCGTGCACGAGAACTGGCGCTGGCAGGCGCCGCTCCAGAGGCTTCGCAGCCTCCTGGGTTCCGGCAGGATCGGGACGCTCCTCCGCGCCAGGCTCACGATGGTGTCGGGCTTCGATGTGTTTGGGAATCAGCCGGCTCTCCGGGACCTCGATCGCTTCATCCTCACGGATCTGGGGACGCACCTCCTCGATGCCGCACGCGTGCTCTTCGGCGAGGCACGCACGCTCTACTGCCGCACCGCGCGCACGCTGGCTCCGCGCGTCAAGGGGGAGAACGTCGCGACGATCCTCCTGACCATGGGAGGGGAAGCGACGCATGTCACCATCGAGCTCGGTTACGCACGAACGCCCCTCGAGCCGTCGACGCGGGAAGTCTTCCCGCAGACGCTGGCCTTCATCGAAGGCACGACCGGCTCCATCGAGCTGGCGGCCGACTACGTGATTCGCGTCACGACCCGAAGCGGCACCCGCACCACCCGCCATGCCCCGCCCCGGTATGCCTGGGCGGATCCGCGCTACGAGGTCGCCCACGCCAGCATCGTCCCATGCTGCACGGACCTGCTCCGCGGCCTTCGCGGGCAGGGGGGCGGAGAAACGACCGGAGAGGACAATCTGAAGACGCTTTCGCTCGTGTTCGCGGCGTACGACAGCGCGCGCACCGGCCGGGCGGTGACGTTCTGAAGGGACGCAGGAGATGTGCATGAAGAGCTGTTCGATCGGGAGGAGGACCGCAGGCGTGACCCTTGCGGCGCTGATGGCAACCGCCCTTGCCGCATGCGGCGGGTCTGCCCCGGCACGTGACGAGGGGGCGCTGACGATTGGTGTGGCCTTCGAGACCCTGCAGACCGAGTTCTGGGTTGCCGCGTGGAACAAGCTGCGTGCCGACACGGCCGAGCGGAAGATCACGATGCTCGAGGCGGTAGCCGACGGCGATCCGAACCGGCAGCTGGAGCAGGTGCGGACGTTCATCAACCGCCGGGTGGACGGCATCATCCTGGTACCGAAGGACGGGAAGACGGTCATCCCGATGATCCGCGCGGCCAATGCCGCGGGGATCCCGGTCGTGCTCTTCAACAGGCCGGCAGATCGCACCGACGCACCGCACACCGCCATCGTCCCCGACAACGTGGCGATCACGAAGGCCACCGTGGAGTATCTGATCGAGCAGGCGCGTGCCTCGGGCTCCCCTGCGAAGGCGGCAATCCTGCTGGGAGATCTCAGCGACGTGAACGCCATCGGACGACGGGACGGGTTCGAGGCTGCCGTGAAGGAGGCCGGGGACGCCGTTCAGGTCGTATCGAGAATCCCCACGGAATGGAACCAGGAGCGGGCGCTCGCCGGGCTGCAGAGTGCGTTTCAGGCCCACCCGGACATCAGCCTGGTCTTCACTTCCTCGGACTTCATGCTGCCGAGCATCAAGTCGGTTCTGAGCAGCCTCGGAAAGTGGCAGCGGGTCGGGGACGAGGGGCACGTCATCCTCGGGGGTTTCGACGGGGATCCAACCGCCTACTCCATGATGCTCGACGGGTACCTCGATGCCACAGGGGTGCAGGACGTGTTCTGGGAAGCGGAGCAGGCCATCGAGGTAATTGTCGGGGCGAAAAGCGGGACGTCCCCCCCCGCACGGATCGAGGATCCCGGCTTCGCCATCACGCAGGCGAACATGGCGTCGCTGGCCGACCGGATGTGGGGTGCGGTCATGGCCCGGCGCGGGCCGTGAGCTGGGTGGGGGGAGGGGGAAAGGGAGAAGGGAAAAGGGAGAAGGGAGAAGGGAATCCGGGCGCCGTAGCACTTGCCCTGAATGTCGGGGCCTTCCTGACCTTCGCCCTGCTGGTGCCGGGCTTTGCCACCGGACCCAACCTGGAGACTGTCGTCATATCCGCGCTGCCCCTCTTCCTGCTCGCAGTGGGGCAGACCTTCGTGCTGATCTCCGCCGGCATCGACCTGTCGTCCACGGCCGTTGTCGGACTCGTCAGCGTCGTCGGTGGTGTCGTGATGAGTGCGGAGGAAGGGACGCAGGGGGGGACCCTCGGCACCCTGACGGGTCTGGCAGCGATGCTTGCCACGGGGGTGGCGGCCGGCGCCGTCAACGGCGCGTGCGTGGGGTGGCTGCGCATGCCCGCTTTCATGGTCACGCTGACGCTCGGGATGTTTGCCGGCGGTCTGGCCGTCTGGCTCGCCCGCACGGTGGCAGCGACCGAGACGCTCTATGGTTTGCCTTCGCCGTTCCTTCAAATCGGAGGGGACGGAGGAATCGCCCTGGCGCTCACCGCTGCCCTGGGAATTGCCGCACACGGGCTCCTCTCCGGAACGCTGTTTGGCCGGGCGCTCCAGGCGGT
>JACCXG010000243.1 GCA_013697225.1 Acidobacteriota bacterium | reverse complement strand
CCCCGGAGCCGAACGTGGCGCTGCCGCTCACGGCCGGAGATCCGATGTTTGCGATGGCCCACGGTGACGGGAGAACCTGAGCGTTCGCCGGGCTGCTGATCGCACACGCGAGCACTGCCGCAAGCAGCGGCGTACGCAGCGCTGCCGCTGGTATCTTGATCATTGCTTACTCCAGAGACGGGTTGAGACCTCCTTTTCAGCAAGGGACCTGCCGGGCTGTTTTCCTTTATAAAACGCGAAAATGGTGCTTACGGCGCGATCAAAACGAAGGGGGGAGCACGGAAAACGTAGCCGCCATACGATCCCGTCAGTGACGAACCCTTGCCGTCGTCCTGCGCTGGTGCAGAAGCGTGCGGCGCCTACAGCTTCGTCCTCCGCATCTCCATCGGAGCCGTGGATCGCGATCGAAGCCGAGGGTCCTGGCGGCATGGGGAGTGGGCAGCCGGTGGCGCCCCCCTCCGCCCGCTGACGACCCGCCTAACGCGGTAAGATGCCGGGATGCGGCTGGCGATCTGTTTCCTCGTGGTTCTGGCGGCAGCAGCGGGTTCACAGGCTCATCCCGATGCCCAGGAAGAACCTTCGAGTTCCGCGTCTGTCGACCGTCACGCCGTTCACATGGCGCTCGGCAAAGTCTCGCCGAGCCTCGTCCGCATTCACGTCGTGTGGCTCGACCACCAGGACGGCCGGGAGCTGAAGCGTGAGGCATCCGGCAGCGGCACCATCATCACGCCGGACGGGCATGTCGTGACGAACCACCATGTGGTGGGCCGCACGCGCGCCATCGTCTGCACGCTCGCGTCGAGGGAGGAGATTCCCGCGGAGCTGGTCGGAACGGATCCGCTGTCGGACATCGCCGTCCTGAAGCTCAAGCCCAGGGAACCGCGGCAGTTCCCGGCGGCGGCGTTCGGAAGTGCCGCGACGCTTCAGGTCGGCGACAGGGTGCTGGCGCTCGGGAGTCCCCTCGCCCTCTCACAGTCGGTGACGATGGGGATTGTGAGCAATACGGAGATGATCCTTCCCCAGCTCTTCTGGCCGTTCAACCGGATGACCCTCGACGGAGAGGACGTCGGTTCGATCGTGCGCTGGATCGGGCACGACGCCGCGATCTTCGGCGGCAATTCCGGCGGGCCGCTGATCAACCTGCAGGGAGAGATCGTCGGCGTGAACGAGATCAGCATGGGCCTTGCGGGAGCGATTCCCGCGGATCTCGCGCAGGAAGTGGCCCTGGCGATCATCAGGGACGGCCGGGTCAGGCGAAGCTGGATCGGCCTCGACGTGCAGCCACTGCTCAAGTCTTCGACCGCGGCCCGTGGTGCGCTCGTCGGCGGCACGGTGGACGGTTCCCCGGCCGCCAGGGCCGGGTTCGAGTCGGGAGACATCCTGCTGAAGGTGGGAACCGAGGACATGACCGTCCGCTTTGCGGAAGAAGTCCCTCTGTTCAACCAGACGATCATGCGGCTGCCCCTCGGCAAGCCGGTCGACATCCTCATCTCCAGACGCGGGAAGGAGATGAAGCTGAGCGTCATTCCCGAGGAACGGGAGAGCGCGGAGGCTCCCGTCCGCGAACTCCCGATCCTCGGGGTGACCGCTTCGGACCTGACGGCCTGGTCGGCAAAGGAACTGGGGCGAGAGAACCGCGATGGCGTCCGCGTGAGGGGTGTTCGCCCCGGCGGACCCGCGGCGGAAGGACGTCCCGCGCTCGAGCCGGATGATGTGGTCCTCGAGATCGAAGGAGAGCCCGTCCCCGACCTGGAGGTCCTCAGGCGTGTCGTGGAGCGCCGCACGGAAGGCCAGGATGAGTCCGTGTCGATGCTCGTGTCGTTCGCGCGGGGCCGGCAGCGCATGCTCACGGTGGTCGAAGTGGGCAGGCCCGGGCTGGAGGATCCCGGCCTCGAGACCCGCAAGGCGTGGATCCCGGTCACCGTGCAGGTGCTGCCGCCGCCGCTGGCCGAACGCCTGGGACTCTCAGGCCGCACCGGGGTCAGGATCACGCGGGTGATCGGCGGCTCGGCCGCGGCTGCGGGGCTTCGGCTGGGCGACCTGGTCACGAGCATCGACGACGATCCTGTAGAAGCCTCGCAGCCCTCCGACGAGGATCTGTTCGCCACGATGATCCGGCAGTACAAGATTGGCAGCACCGTGCGCCTGGGTGTCGTGCGTGACGGCCGTGAGCAGCAGATTGCCGTGAAGCTGGATCAGTCGCCGCGGCTCCCGCGCGAGATGAAGAAGTACGAGGATCCGAACTTCGAGTTCCGCGTGCGCGACATCACGTCCGCCGACAGATCCGAGCGCGCCTGGGCTGAGGGGCAGAGCGGCGTGCTGGTGGAAGCCGTCAGGGAGGGGGGCTGGGCCGCCCTCGGGCATCTCGCAGACGGCGATCTGCTGCTGGAGGTGGACGGGGAGGCGGTTGCAGACGTCGAGGCTGTCCAGGAGAAGATGCGACGCGTCTCCGAAGAGAAGCCCGCTGCCGTGGTCCTCAAGGTGAAGCGGGGCATTCGGACGCTGTTCGTCGAGCTTCAGAGCGGGTGGCGCGACGGCGGTCCGCGGAACGGGAAATCGGATGCTTCGTAGCGGGGCGCTCCTCGCGCTCGTTCTGGTCTCCGGTGCCGCACAAGCCCGCCAGGCCGAGGGGGAGCGTGCCGCCGCCCGGGAGATCGTGACGAGGTGGCAGGCGGCCATCGTGAACGTCCGGGTCGTGCTGAAGATGCGGATGTCGGTCGGCGGACGTGAGATGCAGTCGATGGACGAATCCGTCGAAACGGTGGGGACCATCATCGACCCCGGGGGCCTGACCGTCCTCTCGCTTGGCTCGCTCAACCCTGGCGCGATGATGAACCGCATGATGGGCTCGGGCGGGAGCGCGCAGGACAGGGTCGAGATCGGGAGCGAGCCGACGGACGTCAGGCTCCGGCTTGCCGACGGGCGTGAGCTGCCCGCGCGCATCGTGCTGCGCGACGAGGATCTCGATCTGGCGTTCCTGCGCCCTACGGTCCCGCCTGGGAAGCCGCTGGTGGCCATCGATCTCGCGGACGAGGGACGGCCGCAGATGCTGGACCCCGTGGTGGTGCTCTCCCGTCTCGGGCGTGTGGGGGGCTGGACGCCCGCCGCCTCACTGCAGACGATCGGAGCGATAATCGAGCGGCCCCGCACGTTCTACGTTATTGAATCCGGATCGGCGGGCGGGATGGGCACCCCCGCCTTCACCGCGTCCGGCAAGGTGGTCGGCCTGCTCACGATGCGCTCGATCCACGCGGGACGTCCCGGCATGTTCTCGATGGCAGGCGGGACCGAAGGGCTGGGCCTGCTGCCAGTCATCCTTCCCGCAGCCGATGTACGCGACATTGCGCTGCAGGCGCCGGAGAAATAGACACGGGCATCAGTCCACCTCTCCGTATCCTCCGTTGGGTCGCGATTGCTGTCGGCGGGACCCTCGTCGTGCTGACGATCGTCGCGGCGGTCTCCTCCCGGACGGCAACGTTGCGCCGGCTGGTGGTGGAAACGCTGGCGGAGAGGCTCGACAGCGAGGTGGAGCTTGGGGCCTTCAGCGTGGACACCTTCCCCCGGGTGCTCGTTCGTGGCACGGGGCTCGTCGTCCGGCTGAGAGGGGCACGCGATATTCCGCCACTCGTGAAGATTGAGAGCTTCAGCATTGAAGGAGGCATATTCGGGCTGCTCCAGCGGCCGCGCCGCTTCAGCCTTGTGACCCTCCAGGGCCTCGAGATCAACATCCCTCCGGGAGGTCCCAACCGTCGGGATCCGGGGAGTCCATCACCCGCGGATACACCCGGTGAGGCAGAGCCCGGGCAGACGGGACCCGAGAACCGACGTGATTCCACAGGGATTCACGTCGAGAAGCTACTCTCGAGCGACGCCCTGCTCCGCATCATCCCCCGGAAAGCGGGGAAAGACCCGAAGGAGTTCGCCATCCACTGGCTCGAGATCGACGGGGTTGGTGTCGAGGGGCGCATGCCATTCAGGGCGGAGCTCACGAACCCGCTGCCGCGAGGAATGATCAGGACCGAGGGACAGTTCGGGCCATGGAACCGGGAGGCACCTGCCGGCACACCGGTCCAGGGGAGGTACGTCTTCGAGAATGTCAACCTATCCACGGTAAAGGGCATCGGCGGAACTCTGAGTTCGACAGGCGAGTTCGGCGGAAGGCTGGAGCGGATAGAGGTGAACGGTGAGACCGAGACACCGGATTTCCATCTGGCGTACGCCCGCAGGCCAATACCGTTGACCACGCGTTTTCACGCGGTTGTCGATGGTACCGATGGGGATACCTATCTCGAGACGGTGAACGCGCAGCTCCGTCGCACCCCCATGGTCGCGAGTGGCGCCATCGTCGGCATACCCGGCAAAGGCCGCAGCGTGCAGGTCAACCTGGATATCACCCAGGGGAGAGTGGAGGATATTCTCCACCTGGTCATGAAGTCGGATGCCACGGTCCTGACGGGCCGCCTTGCGCTGAAGACGGATTTCAACCTGCCGCCCGGGCCGGGCGACGTAGTGGAGCGGCTGCAGCTTCGCGGCGCGTTCGATCTCGATGCGGCCGGGTTCACCGACGGGGGCGTGAGCGGGAAGCTCGCCTCGATGAGCGCGCGTGCGAGCGGCACCGACCCCGACAACGCGCCGGATCGGGTGCTGACGGATCTGGAAGGGCGCTTCACCGTTACGAGGGCAACGGTATCCCTGCCGGATGTGCGCTTCCGTCTTCCCGGTGCTGCCGTGCAGCTGGCGGGAACGTACGGGCTCCGAAGCGAGGAGATGGAGTTTGACGGTACGCTTCGAATGCAGGCCACCGTCTCGGAGGCGGCTGGCGGGGGGATCAAGGGTTTTCTGCTGAAAGCCGTGGACCCCCTGTTCAGGAAGAAGGGTGCGGGTGCCGTTCTCCCCATCAAGGTTCGGGGGACGCGCGACGAGCCGAAGTTCGGACTTGATGTTGTGAAGGCGATCACGCCGAAATGATCTTCGCCTGCTGAGAGGGCGGGTGGAGAAACCAAGGACCAGGGACTATGTCATCTGATACGAAAACCTATCCCGTGCAGAAGAGCGATGCGGAGTGGCGCGAGAGGCTGACGCCGGAGCAGTACTACGTGCTGCGGCAGCACGGCACGGAGCGGCCCGGGACGTGCGCGCTCCTGACCGAGAAGCGCGCCGGCACCTTCAGCTGCGCAGGCTGCGGGCAGCCCCTGTTCGTGGCGGATCGGAAGTTCGAAAGCGGGACCGGCTGGCCGAGTTTCTTCGCGCCGCTCGACGGTGCAATCGAAACCACGACTGACAACAGCCTGTTCATGGCGCGGACGGAGGTGCACTGCAGCAGGTGCGGCGGTCACCTCGGCCACGTGTTTCCGGACGGGCCGCCTCCCACGGGCCTGCGCTACTGCATCAACGGCGTTGTCCTGACGTTCTCACCGACGGAGGAATAGGGGTCGAATCTCCCGGGCTCACTCCCCCTCGGGCCTGCTGACCATGAACGTCCAGCTGTTCCAGGGGGGAACGCGGGCTGCCGGTGCCGCCTTGCCCCTCGTCCGCGCCAGGCTGGCCTCCGCCTCGCGTGCGCGGCGCTCCTGGTCCTTCAACTCCTCCAGGCGCCTCACTCGCGCGCGTTCCAGGCCACCAGCCCCGATGAACTCGACGATCCGGTGCAGTTCGCCAGGATCCATGAAGGTCCCGTGTCCCTTGCAGACGTCCACGATGATGCCCGAGATCCGGCCGAAGTTCACGCGGTTCATCATCTTGCCGCATCGGACGCACGGCCGGTAGCGCACCCGGTCGGGCCGCGCGGGTCTGACGGTGGGGAACTGGTGGAGCACCGCCGACTGTGCGTCCCGTTCCGCGCACAAGCGCTCGAACGCGTCGGCTTCAACCCACACACCGTCGCAGCTGGAGCATTCCATCAGAGGAGTGGACCCGACGTCGAGGCCAGAGAGGTGCGACGTGCACTCCGGGCACCGGCCGGCTGAATCGTCCCCCTCTCCCCGTGAGCGCCTCGCGCCGCACGTCGAGCAATGCGCGTCCCCTTCGAAAAGCAGCGCAAAGCAGGCCGGGCAGCTCACGGTCGCCAGGCGGGCTTTGCAGAAGGCACACCGGCGGGTGTCGGATCCCGCGGGTGCGCCGCAGTTCGGGCATCGGAGCGACGCGGCGTCAGGTGGCATGTTGTTGAAGGATAGCCCGGCTGTAGAATACTCCCCGGAGGCTGCTGCACATGGGCATCATGAACTTTCTCAAGGGCGAGCTGATCGAGATCCTGGAATGGACTGATGACTCACGGGATACTTTGTCGTTTCGTTTTCCCGATGACGACAAGGCCATCAAGAACGGTGCGCAGCTCATCGTACGCGAGTCGCAACAGGCGCAGTTCGTCTACCTCGGAGAGTTCGGCGACACGTTCGGGCCCGGAAAGCACACGCTGACGACGGACAACATCCCTGTTCTCACACGACTCCGGTCGTGGCGGTTCGGCATGAACTCTCCGTTCAAGGCGGACGTCTACTTCGTCACGACGCGGTTGTTCACGGGCAACAAGTGGGGTACGGCGAACCCGGTGATGATGCGGGACCAGGATCTCGGTGTCGTACGCGTGCGCGCGTTCGGCACCTACGATTTCAGGGTGGTGGACACGCCGCTCTTCCTGAAAGAGGTGGCCGGATCCGATCACAACTTCAGGCTCGATGAATTTGCCGAGACAATGCGATCGAGGATCGTGAGTGTCTTCGGCGATGCGCTGGCCTCGGCGCAGGT
>JACCXG010000592.1 GCA_013697225.1 Acidobacteriota bacterium | reverse complement strand
CGGTGTGACGGCCCTTCAGCCAGGTGAGCTTCTGATTGATCTGGTACGTCTTGTCCAGGGTGTCCGTATTGCTCGCACCGGCACCGACCGAGGAGAGGCCGCTCCCCAATCCAATCGAGCTGAGCCCCGGAATGGGCTGCCCGCCAGCGATCCCGAACGTCTCGTTTGCATTCCCGATCCCCGCCCAGTCGAGCGCCCCGGTCACGATCGTGATCTGGTTGTAGCCGACGAGGACCTCGTTGACGAGCGATGACCGGATGACACGGTTCCAGTTGAAGGCCAGGTTCCGGAAGGGGGCGTCGGTGCGGCTGCCGAGGAGCAGCGGAAATGCCCGCTGGTCGTTACGGGAGTCGTACTCCGCAAAGGAGAAGCGCCCGAACACCTTGTCGTTGCGGGAGGCATTCCAGTCGATTCTCACGTCCGCCTGATGGGCCCGTATGGTCGTCAGGGTCTCCCCCACGAAATTCCCGGTCACGCCGCTCACCGCCCGGTTCGGGAGCGGGTAGAGCGCCGGGTTGTTGAGGATCGTGCGGGCGATCGGGCTGATCCGGCTGAGGGGGATCTGGTTCCCGGGGAACGGCTGGCCGGTCAACGGGTCACGGATGGCCGTGGCAACGCTCGACAGATCACCGCTGCGCCAGCTTTCCGGGGCGACCGACGGGGTCTCGAACCCCGGAGCATTGAAGCGCGTGCCCTGGTAGTTCGCGAAGAAGAACAGCTCGTTCCTGACGAGCGGGCCGCCCAGCGTTCCCCCGTAGATGTCCTGCCGGCGTTCCGGCTTCGGCGCGTTCGAGCGGTTGTTCGACCACTGATTCGCATCCATGCGGCTGTCGCGGTAGAACTCGAACACGTTTCCCCGGAAGGCGTTGCTGCCCGACTTGATGACGTTGCTGATCACGGCCCCGGCCACGTTCCCGCTGTCGGCCGAGTAGTTGTTGGTTTCCACGCTGATCTGGGCGAGCGCATCCGGGCTCGGCTGGTAGGCCACCAGGTTGTCGATCGACTCGTTCATGTCGATGCCGTCGATCGTGTAGTTGTTGGTCTGCTCCCGGTTGCCGTTGACGAACGGACGGCCTCCGCCGAAGTTGCGAATCGAGGTGAAGGATCCCGGGTTGGGGGTGACGACCCCGGGAAGCAGCAGCGACAGCTGTCCGGTGTTGCGCCCGTTCAGGGGCAGGGCCGCCACCGTCGTGCCGGAAATGACCTCACCCACAGTCGCCGACTCGGTCTGCAGGACCGGCGACTCCCCCGTCACGAGCACGGTCTCTTCGAGCGACCCGAGCTCCAGCTTGAAATCGAGGCGGGCGATCTGCCTCGCTTCGACCTGAATCGGCTTCGTTGCTGCGGTCTTGAAGCCTGACAGCTCCGCGCGAACGACGTAGGCGCCCACGGGCACCGAAGTGATGGTGTAGTTCCCTGTCGCGTTCGACAAGCCGGTGTACTCGACGTTGGTGGCCTGACTCGTGGCGATGACGGCGGCACCGGGAACGGCGGCGCCGCTGTCATCGGTGACGATGCCTGTCAGCGACGCGGCGCCGGTCTGGCCGGCCGCCAAGGCAGGTGCGAGAAAGACGAGAAGGAGCAGGAGCAGTCCGGGCATGACGACCGATCGAGGGGTGTTCATATCGCCTCCGCGGAGATGAGCGTGGCCGGAAACCGTACGCGGCTTCGTAGGTGTGCGTAACATGGCCCAGCCGGGCTCGGGAGTCAAGGCAGCGCCCCGCTGAGGAACACGCGCCCGCCGGCGCGCAGCGCGGGGAGGACGAACTCGGTGTCCCCGTTCCGGTGCTCGTGCGGGATCAGCGCCAGCGGTTCTTCCGGTGATTCGTAGTGGACCACCGTAAACGTTCCTCGGATACGGATCTGGACCGGCAGCGGCTGGTGCGCATAGTTGAGGACGGTGACCAGGGTGCTGCCCGTCTTCGACTCCTCGTAAGCGGCCGTGAGAACAGTGATGCCGTTCCAGATGTCGATCACGCGGCCTTCGCGGCCCAGGGCCTGACGGATCTCCAGGGCGAACGCATTCGGATCGGGGACGCCCTGCAGCACCCCCATTACCCTGCCCTTTCCCAGGGGATATACGCGTTGCGGCCCGTCCTCTGATTGGACGCTCCCGGGAGGCGGAGCAAACGAGGGGGCACGAGCGGCATCGAGCACGACCGTGCCTCCCGACCGTGCGAATTCCCGGAGGGTTTCCCGTGGCGACCCCTCAATCGGGTCCAGCACGATTGCGAGCGCCATTGCGGAGAGGCCGGCCGCCGACAAGCGGGAGGGGGGGATCAGCTCGAACGGCAGATTGTGGCGGAGAAGCAGGTTCATCACCTCGAACCACCGCATCGGGTCCGCCGTGACGACCGCGATGTTTGCACGCGGGCTGTAGCGGGCGATCGGAGCCCACGCGTAGAAGTCCAGATACCGCCGGATCTCCTCCCACTCGATTCGCGCCTGCGGTGCGCCCACGGCAAGCCCTGCCTGGAGCCGCTCGTGCAACGGCAGGACCAGGTCCCCCCCGAAGCTCCCGGCCTCCGCTATGGCGACAAGATAATCCTCGAGGGCCGGCCCCGCATCGACATCGGCGACGGTCAGTGGCGACCACGCGTAGGTCACCATCTGCGGGGGGTCCGTCCGCTCCGCGCTGATGATTCGCATGAGCGCGGCATTGTTCTCGATCCACGGCTGGGCGCTCCGGCCTGCCACCTGAAGCACCTCCTTGTTCCTTGTCACCCAGTTGGTCCGGATGTGCGGCCACTTTCCGCGGTCGTCCAGCGTGCGCAGCGCTACGTCCCG
>JACCXG010000160.1 GCA_013697225.1 Acidobacteriota bacterium | reverse complement strand
AGCTCGACCGGCACGCGTGGGGCGCCGACGCACTCCCCGGCTGGTTCTACGGCGGCGGGGCGGACGGGGCGCGCGCGCTGCTCTCCGCGGTGGCC
This sequence comes from Acidobacteriota bacterium, assembly GCA_013697225.1. Lineage (GTDB taxonomy): Bacteria > Acidobacteriota > Vicinamibacteria > Vicinamibacterales > 2-12-FULL-66-21 > JACCXG01. The sequence continues at coordinate 2,141 of JACCXG010000160.1, read as the reverse complement.
GGATCCATCATCACCGTGGTGGCCGTCACGTTCTCCGTCACGATTGTGGCGCTCACCGTCGCGTCGCAGCACTTCGGCCCCCGGCTGCTGAACAGCTTCATGCGGGACAGGCCGGCCCAGCTCGTGCTCGGCACGTTCATCGGAACGTTCGCGTACTGCCTCGTCGTTCTGCGCTCTGTTCAGGGAGAAGGGGACGGCTATTCGGTGTTTGTCCCGCACCTCGCCGTGACGGCCGCCTTGGCGCTGACGCTCGTGAGCGTGGCCGCTCTCATCTATTACGTCCATCATGTTGCCGTGTCGCTTCAGGTGTCCGAGATTGCGCGGGCCGTCACTTCAAACCTCGAAGAGGCCATCGACCGCCTTTACCCCGAGCATTTCGGTGCAGATGCGGGTCCGGATCAGCCCCTGCCGAAGCCGCCGGCGGACGCGGTTGACGTGCCCTTCAACTCGAGTGGATACGTGCAGAGGCTCGAAGGCGGCAGGGTGCTCGAGGCGGCGGTGAAAGCCGACGTCGTGGTCTGGCTGCGTGTGCGTCCCGGTGACTTCGCGACAGAAGGGCTCCCGGTCGCCGTGGCCGCCCCTCCGCCACGGGATCCCGATGCATTCGCACGGCAACTCAATGGGGCAATCGTCCTCGGGGCCGACCGGACGGATCAGCAGGATGCCGGGTTCCCGTTGCAACAACTCGTCGAGGTGTCGCTGCACGCCCTCTCGACCGGTATAAACGAGCCCTTCACCGCCGTCACCTGCATCGACCGGATTGGTCAGGGGCTGGCCAGGCTCGCGACTCGACGCATCCCTTCCCCTCTGCGTGCCGATGACGGTGGACACGTGCGCGTCATTACGCCCTTGGACTCGTTCAGAGACCTCCTCGACAAATCGTTCGACCCGATCCGCGCACATGCGACAGGTAGTCCGGTTGTGGGGGGGCACCTGCTAAAGGTGCTCTCACGGATCGCTACGGTCGCTCAGCGGGCGGAAGACCGCGCCGCCATTCGGCGCCAGGCGGATCTCGTGCTGGTCTCCATGGCGGAGTGGCGGCAGGATCCGTCGGTCAAGGAACAGATGGAGAACGCCCGCGCGAAGGTGGAGCGTGCAGCGCCTGCCTGAGCCGAGCTCCAGTGCTGAACACGTCCCGCTCCGTCGCAGGTCCAGGGAATCCATCAGGGTCAGCTCGAGCGCGACGACGGTTCGGCATCACCCGATGCTGGCGATGTGGCGTATTGGGCGTGGCTACAGCTTCCGGTAGAGAACATTACGGAACTGGATCTTGAACGGGGGGCCGGTGTGCATCTGGAATCCAAGGACCCCCTCGGCGCTGAAGTTCTTCGAGTCCTCGTCGATGGCAACGGCCATCAGCTGGCGGTTGATGAACTGGAGCAGCACCGGCCCGCGCGCGATGATGTGATACTGATTCCAGCCGGTGACGTTCATCACGCCCCGGAGCAGCGTGCTGTCGGCAATTGTTCCCACGACCTTGAATGTCGGGCCGTCGACGATGCGGGTGACCTCGCCCCGGCGGGACATGACCCCCCGTCCGCGTTCGTCGTGCACGTTGCCGAGGTAGTTCTGCGTGAAATCCATGTCGGCCTGATATCCCTTCAGCACCCACTTCCCGACGTTCGGCAGTTCGGTACTGCGGTACTGAATACCGCTGTTGCTCCCGTCCATCCGGAACTCGAGCTTCAGCTCGAAATCCCGGAGGACGTCTCCGCGCCAGATCAGAAAGTTGTTCTGCGTCACCACGTTTGTCGGCGTCGTCTCGCCGACGATCTCGCCGTTCTCCACACGCCAGAACCGGGGATCCCCGTCCCATCCCTTCAGCGAGGTCCCGTCGAAAATGGATACGAATCCGGCGTCATCATCGGGCTCCGTGGGCGGAAAGACACCGCTGCCGGGCCGCACTCCCCCCTGGACTGGCGTGGCTGTCGCCCCCTTCTGCGCATCCTGTTGCGCAGCCGCGGCGCCATCAGCGTGCCGGCCGGCAGCAGGCACAGTCGACAGCAACGTCGTCAGACAGACACCAAGCAGGGCGGCGCATGCGGCTGCGAAGGTCCTGCGGGATTCGATCGGCGGTTTCACGGGCTCCTCCTTGGACGGGGAAACTGTTGCGATATGAATTATCACCCTCTGCGGCTTGT
>JACCXG010000159.1 GCA_013697225.1 Acidobacteriota bacterium | reverse complement strand
GGAGCCGCGACATCGTGAAGGTGCTCCTGGGCATCGTGCTGCTGCTCGCGATCGCGGGAGCCTACATGTGGTGGCGGGGCTCGCAGGAGTCGCGCGGCAACGAGCTCCTCGCCTCGGCCCTCGCGGCGTACGAAATGCCGGTCGTCCCGCCACAGCCCCCGGCCCCGGGAAGCCCGCCGCCGCTCCCGCAGCCTGGCACTTACCAGAGCGAACAGGAGCGTCTGGATGCCTCGCTCCCGCTGTTTCTCGAGGCAGCAGAGGCCAGACCGGCGAGCAGGGCGGCGATCACAGCGCGGTACCATGCGGCGGGAATCCTCGCGGCAACCGGTAGACACGCGGAGGCCGAAGAGCACTACCGGCAGGTGGTGGACCGAGCGGGGGACAGCATATACGGGCGGACAGGACGCTTGGGCCTGGCCGAAACGCAAGTGGCCCAAGGCAAGTTCGATAGCGCGATAGATATCTACACGGAGTTGAGCCGCGACACCGGATCGCCGCTGCCGCTCGACAGCGTTCTCATCCACATGGGACGTGCTTACGCGCGTGCCGGCAGGGCCGATGAGGCCACCCGCACCTTCAACCGGATTGTCGATGAGTTCCCGCAGTCGCCCTATGCGGCAGATGCGCGCCGCGAGCTGGCGGAGATCAAGTCCTGACTCTGAGGCGGTGAGGCTCTTCGCGAGTCCGGCCGCCGGGCTCCTCCAGAAGCCTGAGGGCGTATTGGGTGGGCGCCCCGGTGCGCGGGCTGCACTCACCGACCCGGAAGATCGCCGAGAGCACATTAGGCTTCTTCAAAGCTGGTGGCAGGTCTGCTCGCTCCCTGAGGACGCGGTCCAGCTGTAGATACACAATACGGAACGCCGGTATGGCGTGGCCCTGCAGGCACTCGATCCTCACGCCGAGCTCGCTCACATCCCTGGTCACCACCGACGCCGTCCTCGTTGTTCCCCCGGCATCCCTCCACACGATCTGCCCGGGGATAGCCATCTGATGCCGCTTGGCCTTGCGCCTCTCCACCGCTGCCGCGGCCGGGCTCGGAACCTCGTGCAGTACCTGCTGCGTCACGTGCATCCTCTCGATTGACGGTGAGCGGCGTGGAGAAGGACCGGGGGAGTATATACCTGCTCCGCAGAAGTGCATACTGCCGGGCCCGGCAGGGCAGCGTCCCGGGTTGATGGGACCAACCCTGGACCTATGTCCGGGCGGCAGCCGCGAGCCGGTAGGTCAGCACCTTGTACACGAGCTTGGCACAGAGGAAGTTCGGCGCCGCGACACCCGGTAACGGACTGAGCTCGACGATGTCACAGGCGACTACCCGTCGGCGCTCGATGGTGGCCCGCAGCAGCCGGGTCACTTCGTACCAGGAGAGCCCGCCCGGCTCGGGCGTCCCGGTCGCCGGCATGATCGCCGGATCCAGACCGTCCACGTCTACCGTGATGTAGACCACCTCGGGCAGCGTTTCGACGACCCGATCGATCCACGCGGGGTCCTCGCGCATGGAGCGGTCGTAGAAAATCGTCGTGTTCAACGTCGGGGCGGCTGCCGCCTCCTCACCCGACAGGCTCCGGATGCCGACCTGAGTAGCCGGTGCGAATTCCAGCACACGGCGGATCGCGCAGGCGTGGTTGTGCCGGGTCCCCATGTAGCTGTCACGCAGATCCGCGTGCGCGTCGATCTGGAGCACGCCAAGACCCGGGTGCAGGGCCGCGGCGGCCGCCGCCAGCGGGGGAGTGATCGAGTGTTCTCCTCCCAGCGCGACAAGGAACTTGTCTCGCGACAGCACTTCCCCGGCGACCCTCTGAATTTCCGCCATCAGCGGCGCGAGCTCACCGAAGGGCAGCTCCATCTCGGGCAACGTGAAGATCCCGGCCGGATGCACGTCGAGCTCCAGTTCGTCGTCCCAGAGCTCCATGTGCGAGGATGCCAGCAGGATCTCGCGGGGACCGTTACGGGTGCCTCCGACGTACGAGGTCGTGCGGTCCACGGGAACAGGAAGAATGACGGCCCTGGAATCCTCGAAGGAGCAGGGGTGGGGCAGCGCCCCGCCGAAAATCAGCCCCGCCCCCTGGTCGTAGTCAAATGGCAAGCTCATCGATCTCGTACCTCGAAACGCGCGTGCGGGAACGGCCGTCCTCCGACAGCCATGATCGGTCCGGACAAATCGAAGCGCAGCGGCGTCCTGGCCTCGAGAACGTCACGGGCACTCGCTGCGAGGGCCGTCACCAGAAGCGGCAGCGCGACGGTGACGTCGCTGTGCACCGTCACCTGTTCGGCGTCGGTCGCCAGCTTGCCCCAGCTTTGCGCTTCTTCCAGGCTCGAGCCTGACGCGCCCCCGAAGTGCGGCACGTCCGTCACAATCTGCAGGGCAAAGCGATGTCCGCCGATCCGGTCGTCGTAGAACTCCGCCTGCACGCTTGCCTGGTTGATGAAGTTCTTGGGCGTGCCCCCGCCCAGCACAACCGACGCCGTTCGCGGGTGCCGGATGACGAGGTTGGCAGATTCGATGATGTCGCCGACGACGTCAACGTGACCGGCGGCCGCATCCTGATGACGGGCTTGCGAGAGCCCCATTCCGATGGACGAATCCGCAATCGCCGGACAGAAGATCGGGACAGCCGCCCGGTACGCGGCGGTGAGGATGCCGTCACGGCCCGTCTCCTTCCACAGGTGCCCCCCCAGCTGGTAGAGCAACTCGCGTGACGTATACGGGCGGCGCTCCAGCGTCAGCGCAAACGTCGCGATCCACTCGTCATTCTCGACGAACTCGTCTTCGCGGGCGTAGGTGTCGTACACCCGATCGATGTGATCTTCCTGAAGCAGCCCGTCGTTCTCACGCGGGGATCCGATGTAGTGCCGCCTGCCTCGCGTTTCGTGCAGGTCGTGATACAGGTTAGCGCCGGTCGAGACGAGGCAGTCGATGTACCGTCGTTCGATCAGGTGGGCGATCAGCAGTCGCAGCCCGCCCGCACTCAGCGCCCCGGCCGTTCCTAGGAAGATAGTGCAGTCGTCGCCGAGCATCCGTTCCCAGATGCGCCGCGCGGTGGCGAGATTGCGTCCCTGGAAAGAGATCCTCTCCATCCGCGCCAGCACGTCATCCGCGCTCCCCTCAGGGTTGACCGTGAACGGCTCGACCGGAACGCGCAGGAACCGCGAGTGTTCGGACATCGCTTCACCACTATGCCACGGGGATCGGCTCGCGCCCCCGGATTCGGCGCGCCGCGCTGGTGTCAGAAGGCGCGGCCCACCCTGACGAACGCGGCCATCGAGCGCTCGCCCTCCGCGATGCCGCGGCGCCACGCCGCACCGGCCGTGAAGGTCACCGGCAGGGCAAAACCCACGACCGTGTCGGTCGAAATCTCCGCGCCCACCGAGAGCTTCCTGTCCTGCCAGCGGGCCACGTCCGTCCACGCGTGACC
>JACCXG010000128.1 GCA_013697225.1 Acidobacteriota bacterium | reverse complement strand
TTGGAAAGGGTGTCGCGACCGCCAGGCAGCTGCCGCAGTTCGAAGCGCAGGTCCAGGAGCTCGAAACCCGGCTCGAGAGCCTGCGGCAGGTGCTGCCGGAAGAAAAGGATGTCGCCGACATCCTGCGTCGCATCCAGGGGCTCGCCACCAAGTCGAACCTCTCCATCCAGCGCTTCCAGCCCGGTAAGGTCGTGCAGCAGAAGATGTACGCCGAAATTCCGTACCGGCTCTCGGCGGAGGGCACGTACCACAACCTCGCGGCCTTCTTCGAGCTGGTCAGCAAGTTCCCGCGAATCATCAACGTCGGCGAGATCGTCATCAAGGCGAAGTCTCCGGCGGAGCCGGGTCGCACGATCACGGCTGAATGTGTCGCCACGACATTCGTGCTGCAGGACGCCACGCCCCGCCCAGCGGCCGCGGCGGCTGCGAAATGAGGTCGACCATGCGCGTGTGCCGGACCACCATCGTTCGTCTTGCCGTGACAGGTGCCGCTCTGGTCGCTGGGCTTACGCCGGCAGCCGCTCAGGGGCCCGCCCCTGCGGCCCTGGAGGCCGGTGCTCCGGCTCCGGCCGCGCCGCCTCCTGCCGGGTATGCGTACGACGCCGACGGGCGCCGCGATCCGTTCGTCAGTCTTCTCGTCCGCGGCACCGACACGCGCAGCGTCTCGCAGCGGCCGGCAGGGCTCCCGGGGCTGCTCGTTGGTGAAGTCGTAGTGAAGGGCATCGTCCAGGATCGCTCAGGGTTCATCGGGATGGTCCAGGGTCCGAGCACCCGAACGTTCATCATCCGCTCGGGCGAGCGGCTGATGGACGGCAGTGTCAAGGCGATTACGGCTGACAGCGTCGTGTTCTCGCAGGACGTCACCGACCCGCTGTCGACCGTGAAACAGAAGGAAGTCCGCAAGGCGGTCCGCCCGGCCGACGGCGAACGGGGTTCAGGAGCAGGAGACCGATGATCGCGCACAAGGGATCAGACATTCCGAACAGGCTGAGGCGGATTACCGCTGGCGTGCTCGGTATCACGCTGCTGGCCTCGGCGGCCGGCGGCATCCTGCTGGCGACAGCCGGCACGGCCGTGCAGCTCGTGGGCGTGTCAGCCGAGGGCACCACCGTGATCATCGAAGCCACCGAGCCGGCGGCATACACGGTGAACCGACCCGACAAGGAAACGCTGCTCGTTGATCTGCGCGGCGTCAGCGTGGCGGGCGCCACGTCACGTGTGGGGACCCAGAGCGCCGTGTCTGGCGTCCGGTTCGAACAGGCGAGCGCACCCGACGGTGTCACCGTCGCGCGCGTCCGCCTGGCGCTCACCCGCGCGTCCGACTACACCGTGAAGAGCGCGCGGAACACTATCCGCATCGACCTCGCCCCCGGCGCGCAGGCCGTCGTCCACGAGAGTGCCGGCCCGGGCGTACCGGCCATTCGCGTTGCCGCGACGGCGAGCCCCGCGCGTCCCGCACCGAAGGCGGCTGGCGTCCCCGGCCCTGCGCTACAGCGGGCGGGGGTAGACGCGATGGCCGCACTGAGGAGCGTGCAGCCGCCCGCGGAAGCCCCTGTGGCCCCGCCTTCCGCCCCGCCTTCCCCCCCGACTCCCGTGCTCCAGGCGCAGCAGGGCCTCGACATCTCTACGGGTCAGGAAAGGAAGTACACCGGCCATCCCATCAGCATGGACTTCCAGGGTGTCGACCTCAGATCGGTGCTGAGGACCTTCGCCGAGATCAGCGGGCTGAACATGGTGATCGACCCAGACGTTCAGGGCACCGTCGACATCGTGCTCACCGATGTGCCGTGGGACCAGGCACTCGAGGTCATCCTCCGGGGCAACTCGCTGGACTACACCGTCGACGGAACGATCGTCCGCATCGCGCGGCTCGAGACAATCCGGAAGGAGCAGGATGCCCGCACGCTTCTCGCGCAGTCGGCGGCCAACGCGGGAACGCTGTCCGTGCGCACCTACACGCTCAGTTACGCCAAAGCGGACCAGGCTGCCCCGCTCGTCCGCAGCGCCGTGCTGTCGCCGAGGGGCAACGTGCAGATTGATGCCCGAACCAACACGCTGATCATCACCGACCTGCCCGGCCGGCTGGACACGGTGGCCCAGCTCCTGGCGACGCTGGATCGCGCCGAGCCCCAGGTCGAGATCGAGGCCCGCATCATCACCACGACCCGCGACTTCGCGCGTGCCCTCGGGGTGCAGTGGGGCTTCAACGGGCGCGTCGACTCCACGATTGGCAACACGCCGAATCTCACCTTCCCGAACAACGGGTCACTCGGCGGCCGCAGCGGCGTCCAGGGACCTGCGGGATCGGATCCCCGCGCAGGCGCGCTCGAGGCCGCGGGCACGGCTGTCAACCTGGCCGTCCCGGCGGCGACAAGCGCGGTGGGGCTGGCACTCGGGGCCATCAACGGTGCGTTCAATCTCGACGTCGCCCTGACGGCGCTCGAGCGGACCGGCAAGGGGCGGATCCTCTCCACCCCACGTGTCACGACGCAGAACAACGTCGAGGCGGAGATCACTCAGGGTGTGCAGATCCCGGTGCAGACCGAGGCCAACAACACCGTCACCGTCACGTTCAAGGATGCGGCGCTGACGCTGAAGGTGACGCCGCAGATCACTGCCTCCAGCACCGTGATCATGCAGATCACCCTCGAGAACGCCACGCCCGGTGTTCCCGTCAACGGCATCCCGTCCATCGATACCCAGCGTGCCATCACGCGGGTCCAGGTTGCCGACGGCATGACGACGGTAATGGGCGGCATCTTCGTAAGCAGCGAAACGACGTCCAGCGACAGGACGCCGGTGCTGCACCGCGTCCCGTTTCTCAGCTGGTTGTTCAAGCGGGACACCAACGAGGACCGGAGCCGCGAGCTGCTGATCTTCATCACACCGCGTATTCAGAGGGGTTGA
>JACCXG010000127.1 GCA_013697225.1 Acidobacteriota bacterium | reverse complement strand
CCCAGACCCCGGTCCGGGGGGATCCTCCTTCAGCGTCGGGCCGGAGCCGATCTACCGTGTACGCATCACGGTAGATCGGGTGCCAGAGCGGAACCAGTCCCCTGGCTTCCGCAAAGAGCAGAAACAGGATCCGATAGACGACGATCAGGGATTCGTCGAGGAGGCGCGGGGATGATCGGCTCTTCGAGACCAGGCGGAAGGCTGCGATCAGCTTGAGAAGCGCCTCGAGCACCCCTTCGCGAAGAGACAGGCGCACGTCCACGCGGTGCTTGTCGGAGAGGGCAACGATCCGATCCAGCGACGTACAGCCCGACCCGGGCCGGAAAGCCGAAGCGTGAAGCAGCGCCCACAGGAGTCGGAACGTTTCTTCATGATCCAGCGTCACGCCGAGGTCGAATTCGATGTGCCTCCGCGTGTAGGCGCGATGGACGTCGAAGACACGCAGGGCCGGCCCGTTCATGCAGAGAGACCAGCGGGCCTCGTGTGCAAGCCCCAGGTGAACCGCGTGCCGCCACACCACGTCGGCCGGTTCGTTCCACCCGGTGACAATCACGACAGCGGCCGGATGCGCGCCGGCATGAAGAATTGCATCAAGGGTGGTTCCCGTCGCACCGAGCGGGATCGACGTGAACCCGAGAGCCCGGGTCAATGGCTCTGCGACGAGGTCGTATACATGCCGTGGCCCCCACGAGGGACCCATGCGGTCCCGTAGAGAGAGGAACCACGTACGCAGGGTGCGCCTGGCTTCCGTCGTCCCCTCACGCGGCAGGTCTGTTGGATCGGCTGACTGCAGAAGGCGGCTCAGCGCATCGTGCGAGAGGAGCGCTCCGGACAGGCCCGCAATCATCGGAACGATCCGATGAGGACGGCCCGCACCTCATGCCTGCCTTCGAGTCGAATCCTCGGATCCACCCCCGGTTCACCGTTGGCCTCGAATCCGATGAGGCGGGCCCGCACCTCGTCCAGGTTGGTTTCGTGCGCTTTTGCCCTCGCGTGCGTACTTCGGAGGGCACGACGATCGAAGAGTCCTGCCTGCACGAGCTGGCGCGCTGTGGAGCGCATCTGCCGCTCGAGCCCCACTACATGCCTGAAGAGCGTCTCGGCACCTGCGGCGTGGCTCCCGCACAGCGCCGCGATGCGTGCTGAGGTCCAGTCATCGAGAAAGCGTGCGAGGCCCTCATGTGCCAGTACGGCTTGCATGTCGCGACGCAGTTCCGAGTGCCGGCGGGGGGGCGCGGCCTGCGGGAGGTCGTAAGAGATTGCGAGGACTTGATGCTCCAGCCTCAGTCCCCGGTCGTCGAGCAGCGAAACGGAAGTGACGATTACCAGCGACCGGGCAGCGGACAACGACTGACGGCGAGGCCGCACGATCGGAATGTCACTTACCGCCACCAGGGGGCGGGTACCCCGGGCGGATCTTGCAGCACTCAGCCGGCGGAGGGTCTCCAGCCGCACGGCTTCCTTCGATGCCTCGTCGCGCAGGTCCATGGTGACGGCGTTGTCGGAGCGGGGAGGGGATGCCGGAGGCGCAGGGAGAACGCCCGTCATGATCCGCGCAGCGATTCGTGATTCGGTGAGCTGATGGACGAGCGGTGCGCGGGAGAACACTCCCGACCGTGCATCTCGCAGCAGCAGTGGGACGAGCACGAGGGCTTCAGCCGTGTCGTTGCCGATCAGCGCGATCTCGTGCACGCGCCTGGTCTGGCCGATGCGGTTCACCCGGCCGCAGCGCTGGTGGAGCCGCGACGGGGTCCACGGCAGCTCGAAGTGCACGACCATGCGGCAGGCCTGGTGCAGGTTGAGCCCTTCGGAGGCGGCGTCGGTCGCGACGAGGATCGTTGCCCCGGCGGTGAAGCGCGAGACGACCAGTCGACGCTCTCCGGCAGAGAGCCCTCCGTGGAGCACCTCGACCTCACGACCTTCTGCGGCAATCGCAAGAGCCACCCGGCCTGCGGTGTCCCGGTACTCTGAAAAGACGATCGCTGACTCCCGCGAGCGGCGAAGCAGGCGGAGGAGAACCCGAAGTTTCGCCTCAGATGCCGATGCGGCGTCCGCCGCACTGGCGATCGCCTCGAGTGCCGTGCGCTCCTCCCCGGGATCCTGGAGACCTCTGGTTCCCAGCGTCGCACCGGGTTCCGCATCCTCCTCGATGGCCTCGTCATCCAGGAGGGGAAGCCACATCTGCCCTGGCGTCGCGTCACCGTCGGCGAGGAGCGCCATCCGGCGGCGGAGGGAACGGGCAAGCGAGGCGGGGCTCGAGAGCGCACGCTTCCTGAGCAGGGTGGCGACGAGCTCGACGGCCGCATCACCGCTGCGCTCCGCCCAGAGCCGGCCCGTGTATGTTTCGAGCAGCCGGTGCATCCGGCACTCCTCGGCGCCCAGCCGCACCTGGAGGATCGAACTCTTGACTTCCTGACCCGCGAGCGGTGTGTCCTGTCGTGACCGGTTGAACACTACGAGCGGGGGAGACTCCGGACCGGCACCCAGCCGGCACAGGGCGTTGAACTGCTCCGGGTTGCCTGAGTGGGGCGTGGCCGTGAGGAGGATCAGACGCCGGGCCCGGCAGGCGAGGGCGTGAACGCCTTCTCCGCGATCGCTTCCGGGTGTCGCGCCGTGCGCCTCGTCGACAACGAGGAGGTCCCA
>JACCXG010000117.1 GCA_013697225.1 Acidobacteriota bacterium | reverse complement strand
CTCGAAGCGGTCGTCGTGCCGGATCGCAAAGTGGCTCCCGAGCACGAGACGACCGTCCTGACGACAACCGATGGCGGGACGGTGAGGGGGGTCATCGTCCGGGAGAATGCGCAGTCCGTCGCGCTGCTCACGCCGGAGGGAACCATGGCAGACGTGCAGACCTCGCAGGTCAAGTCCCGCACACGCGAGAAGAGGTCGATCATGTCCGAGGAGACCGCCGATCGCCTTGGTCAGACCCAGTTGCGGAACCTCGCCGAGTTCCTGGTGGGCCCCTCTTCCGGCGCCGCGCCGGGCGGGGCCAAGTAGGGCCCGAAGGACCCGGTGACCGCGCAGTTTCTCGCATTCGATCTCGGCGCCGAGAGCGGCAGGAGCATCCTCGGGAGCCTCAGGGAGGGGCGGCTCGACATCCGGGAGGTCCACCGGTTCTCGAATGAGCCGGTCCGCGTGAACGGCAGCCTTCACTGGGACGTGCTGCGGCTCTGGCACGAGATGAAGCGGTCGCTCGACCCCCTCGAGGGCACCCGGCTCGAGAGCCTCGCGGTGGACGCCTGGGGCTGCGACTACGCGCTGCTGGGGGAGCGGGGTGGGCTCGTCGAGAACCCCTACCACTACCGTGACAGCCGCACGGACGGTGTCATGGACGCGGTGTTCGGAAGGGTTCCCGCGGACGACATCTATGCCGTCACCGGGATCCAGTTCCTGCCGTTCAATACGCTGTACCAGCTCTACGCAGCGTGCGAGGCGACGCCAAAGCTGGTCGAGGCTGCTGCGACCTTTGTCACGGTGCCGGACCTCTTCAACTACTGGCTCACCGGCCGGCTCACCGCGGAGTACACGAACGCGACGACAACCCAGTTCGTCAACGCGCGAACCCGGACCTGGTCGCACGACCTGCTCGACCGGCTTGGCATTCCCGGGCGCCTGCTGCCTCAGCTTGTCGAGCCCGGTGCCGTCCTTGGCGAGCTCCGCCGCGATGTGTGCGGTCACCTTGCGGGCACCCCGGTGATCGCACCGGCCTGTCACGACACCGGTTCGGCTGTGGCTTCCATCGAAGGGGGCCGACGGCGTGCGTTCCTCAGCTCCGGCACGTGGTCCCTGCTTGGCACGGAAGTACGGGCGCCGATCATCACGCCGCGTTCGCGCGATCTGAATTTCACCAATGAAGGCGGAGTGTGCGGAACCACCCGCCTGCTGAAGAACATCGCGGGGATGTGGCTCCTGCAGGCCTGCCGGCGCACGTGGGCCGCGCAGGGGCAGATGTACGGGTACGACGAGCTGCTGGCGGCTGCCGGTGACGATCGCCACGCGTTCGACATCCTGTTCGACCCGGATCACGGCGGGTTCCTCCACCCGCCCGACATGGTGAGCGCGATTGCCGGCTACTGCCGCGAGACAGGGCAGACGCCGCCCGAAGGGCCGGCGGCAATCACACGGTCCATTCTGGAGAGTCTGGCTTTCAAGTACCGGGTCGTCGTGGAAGCGCTCGAGGAGCTGACGAACGAGCCGATTTCCGAAATCCAGATCGTGGGAGGCGGCTCGCGGAACCGGCTCCTGAACCAGTTCACCGCTGATGCTACAGGACGGGTCGTTCTGGCGGGTCCCGTCGAGGCGACCGCCCTGGGGAACATCGCGATGCAGATGGTCGGCACCGGCGCCGTCGGTGCGCTCGCCGAGGCGCGCAGCATCATCAGCCGATCGTTCCCGGTCGAGCGGTTCGAGCCCACGAACCAGGACCGCTGGAATTCACAGTATCCCCGTTTTCAAGAGTACCTGGAGCTCACCTGTGTCTGAGATGTCGACCGTTGAAACAACGTTTCTGAAGAACCTCTGGGACGAGCGCGAGGCTGCGGCGCTCGAGGCGCGCCCGCTCGAGCTCCTTCGGTACCGCTCGAACCTCCTTGGTGCGGACCTGCGCATCACCAACTTCGGCGGGGGGAACACCAGCTCGAAGTTCGACCTGCCCGACCCGCTCACCGGGCTCCCGACGCGAGTGATGGCGGTGAAGGGAAGCGGTGGCGATCTTCGCTCCATGGGCACCTCCGGGTTTGCCGTGCTGTATCTCGACAAGCTGGAGAGCCTCATCGCGCGCTACCGCGGAGAGGCCTTCGAGGACGAAATGGTCGGCCTCTACCCGCTCTGCGCATTTGGCGAGAACCGCGTGGCCGCCTCGATTGACACGCCGCTCCACGCGTTCCTGCCCGCGCCGCACGTCGACCACCTTCATCCCGACTGGGCGATCGCCCTGGCGGCAAGCGCGAACGGCGGTCAGAAGCTCGAGGAATTCAACGAGAAGTACGGACGCCGTATCGTCTGGGTGCCGTGGCAGCGCCCCGGGTTCGAGCTGGGGCTGATGCTGCGCACAGCGGTCCAGGACAATACGGGGGCGGACGGCATCCTGCTCGGGGGGCACGGCCTCTTCACCTGGGGGGACACCCAGCGCGACTGCTACCTGTCGAGCGTGAAGACCATCGACCAGATGGGAGAGTTCGTGCGGGATCACGAGGCGCGTGCCGGACGCCCCCGGTTCGGCGGTGCGACAGCCTCGACGGCGCCCGATCGTGAAGCGCTCGTCGGCGCGCTCCTGCCGGCGCTTCGAGGGGCGGTCTCCTCGAACCGGCGCGTCGTGGGCCACTACGACAGCAGCGACGACGCCCTGGAGTTCGCCAACTCCAGCTGGGCCGAGGACCTGTGCCGGATGGGCACGAGCTGTCCCGATCACTTTCTCCGCACGCGCATCTCGCCGCTGTACGTGGCGTGGACGCCCGACGAGGGGCTCGACGCCCTGAAGTCGCAGATTGCCG
>JACCXG010000109.1 GCA_013697225.1 Acidobacteriota bacterium | reverse complement strand
GGCGTGCGCCAGTCTTCGTCGCCGAGGATGAACATCAGCGGCGTCGTGATGTTCTTCACATGAGTGATGGGTGAGCGCTGCGCGAAGTCCGCGGGGTCTTCGAAGGGCGGCTTCTGGAACCAGGTGGGGGTCGACAGCCAGAAGTCCGACGTGTACCAGAAATTGGTCCAGTCCGAGATGTCACGCTGGCTGACGGCGGCCTTGAACCGTTCCGTCTGGGTCACGACCCAGTTGGTCAACAGGCCCCCGCCGCTGCCGCCGGTGACGCCCATGCGGCCTTCATCAACGTAGCCACGCTTCACGATTTCGTCGACGCCGGCCATCAAATCCTTGTAGTCGTCGCCGGGGTACTTGAACTGGATGCTGTTGCCGAAGTCCTGTCCGTAGTTGGAGCTGCCGCGCGGGTTGGTGAACAGCACCACGTAGCCCTTGGCCGCCATCCACTGGAACTCGTGCGTAAAGGTGTTGCCATACGCGGAGTGCGGCCCGCCGTGAATCTGGAGAATCATCGGATACTTGCGCCCCGCGTCGAAGTCAGGCGGCTTGAGAATCCAGCCCTGAATACGTTTACCGTCGAAGCTGTTGTACCAGACCTCCTCAGGCTCGCTGAGGGTGAACTGCGTGAACAACTCGTCGTTGAACCTGGTCACCGCCGTCATGGCCCCCGTGGCGGCATCGAGCGTGCGCACGTCGCCGAGCACCGTCTGCGAGGAAAAGATGAGCGCGAGCTTCTGTCCGCTGTCGTCCGCCGTGTAGGCCATGATGTCGTGCTTGCCTTGCGTAACCGCATCGACCTTGCCGGACGATATGTCGATCCGCTTGATGTTGGCGTCGCCCTGCTCGCCAGCTTTGATCAGCACGGCGCGGCCATCCCGGGTCCAGACGGGGCCTGATGGAGCGGCACCCCGCGGCGCGCGTTGATCGCCGCCGAGGCCGCCATCGATATCGAAATCGTAGGAGGCGGTCAGGTTGCGCGGCATCGAGGACGCGCCGGCGGCGGTCGGCACATCGGCCACCCAGAGATCCGACTGGCTGTACGACCTCACCGGCGCGCCGTGCAGCGTGCCGACGAACGCGAGGCGCTTGCCGTCCGGTGCAAACGCGTAGTTGCCGATGGTGCCATCGATGCTGACGACCTTCGTCGGCTCGCCACCGCCGGCCGCGACCGAGTACAGGTCGGTGTCGTTGGGAAAGTAGTACGACTCCTTGACGCGATTCGAGACGAAGAAAATCCGGCTGCCGTCTGGCGACCACCGGAAGTTGTTCTCGGCGAATTCGCCGGACGTGACCTGCGCCGGAGCGGGGATCGGGGCAGCGCCGTCAGGTACCGCCACGGTCCAGATGTGCGAGGTCCGATCGCTGTCCACGTAGCCGAAGTCGGCCACGCCGTTGGCGCGGTACACGGCGCTCGTGATGACACGCACGTCACTCACGCGCGGCTTCTGTTTGTCCTTCTCCTCTGCCTTGCCCTGGGACTGCTGCTCCGTGTGGTCAGGCGCGCCCGGCTTCTCGCTCTGGACGGAGCCGGGCTTTTCCGCCTCTTCGGGGCTGGGCTTGAGCCCGGCCTTGATGTCCTCTTGCGTCGTCGTCGATGCAAACGCGATGGTCTTGCCGTCCGGCGACCACGTGGGGCTGTTGGCCCCGCGCGTGATCTCGGTGATGGCGCGGGCTTCTCCAGCGCCCATCGGGAGCACGTAGATCTGCGACGGCTGCCCGCGGCCGTCTGTGCCGGCGGCACGCACGAAGGCCAGGCGCGAGCCGTCGGGCGACCAGCGCGGGCTGGTGTCGCGTGTGCCGCCGGTCAGCAGGCGCGGCGGTTCGCTCCGATCGGTGCGCGCGATCCAGATGCCGGACGCATATTGATCGGCTTGCTCGTCCACGGTGACGCGCACGAAGGCGACGCGGGTGCCGTCCGGCGAGATCTGCGGATCAGCCACCCAGACGAACTTGAAGAGATCGCGCTCGGTGATCCCGCGCTTCTGGGCAAAGGCTGGCGTGTGGAGAATGAGCGCGAGCGTGACGAGGACAGCGGCGTGACGAGAAGCGGGCAACAGCATCGAATCTTCTCCTCGCAACCACGATAGTCTCCGTGGCCGCACGCACCAGTCTACTGGACCCTGGCCCGACGCTTGTTCGTGAAGCCGGGCGCATGAAACAGCACAGCTGAATCGTCTGGCATACGGTACCCTCGCGTCGGATCCTGTTCTTACTGCACCGTGGTCGTTGATACTGCGCCCTTCACGTGTGTGTCATACCAGGCGATGTAACGCTGGTAGCGATCCTTCTGATAGCTCGGACGGCGAATGGCGTGGCCTTGGCCCGGATAGATCACGAGCTCGGTCGGTACGCCCAGCCGGCGGAGCGCCTGGTACAACTGCTCGGAATTCTGCAGCGGCACATTCCAGTCTTCCTGCCCGCACAGGATTAACGTGGGCGTCTTGACCTTGCCGACGCTGTAAAACGGCGAGATCTTGATCCAGTGCTCGGTGTTCTCCCACGGCAGCCCGAGCTCCGTTTCCCACTGCCGCTGGTAGTGATCGTGGCCGTAGTTGGCCGGGTAGTTCACCTCGCTCGCGCCGGAAATCGCGCCCTTGAATCGCGTGGTCTTGGTGATGACGTAGTTCGTCAGGATCCCGCCATAGCTCCAGCCGCCGACACCGAAGCGAGCCGGATCGGCCACGCCTGTGGCCACGACGTGATCGACCGCCGCCATCACGTCCTCGAAGTCCTTGTTGCCCCAGTCGGCCCAGATGGCGTAGCTGAAATCACGCCCGCGTCCCGACGAGCCGCGCGGGTTGGCGCCAACGACGGC
>JACCXG010000054.1 GCA_013697225.1 Acidobacteriota bacterium | reverse complement strand
CAGACCGGCTCGGTCGCCGGTCAGGTTCGCAGGGTCGGTACGCTCGAGCCATTGGGGAAGGTCACCGTGCTCGTGGAAGGGACGGGGATCAAGGCGATCTCCGATGGACAGGGACGCTTCTCGGTGGCCAATGCGCCTGCCGGAGCGCAGCACCTGATTTTTGCGGCCCCGGGGTTCACGCCCTTGCGGGTTGACGTGGCGATCCCGGCGGGAGAGGCCTCGGCGCCGCTCGACGTGCTGCTCGACACCGAAGTGCACTACACGGAGGTGGTGTCGGTCAGTCCTGAAGCACGCGACCAGTTTGCTTCGTACCAGCCGACGTCGGTGCTGGCCGGCCAGGAGTTGAGCCTCGAGCTGCAGAGCACACTCGGCGCCACGCTGGAACGGCAGCCCGGTGTGGCTGAGCGCTCGTTCGGGCCCGGACCTTCACGGCCGGTCATCCGGGGTCTCGACGGGGATCGCGTCCTGATTCTCGAAGACGGGCAGCGGGTCGGGGACCTCTCCAGTCAATCGGGAGATCACGGGGTCCCGGTGAACCCGGCAAGTGCCGCGCGCATCGAGGTCGTGCGGGGCCCGGCAACGCTGCTGTACGGCGCCAACGCCATTGGCGGGCTCGTCAACGTGATCAACAACGCCATTCCGACCCGGCCCGTGCAGGGCATGCAGGGCGGAGTGGTGATGGATGCGGGCTCGGCGGCAGGTGAGTTCGTGGGCGCGACGGACGTCACCTGGGGAGACGGCCGCTGGGCAGTGCACGGCGGCGCCAGTGGACGGCGCAGTGGAGACGTATCGACCCCGATGGGAGAGGTCGAGAACACGCAGTCGCGTGCCGGTTTCGGCAATCTCGGCCTGTCGTGGACGGGGGGGAGGGGCTTCTTCGGCGGGGGCTACGGGTACGACAACACGCGCTACGGCATCCCCGTGATCGAGGACGGGCAGGTCGAGTTGACCCCGAGACGTCACATGGTGGCGCTGAAAGGGGAAGTGTCCGGACTCGGAGGCATCGTTGACGGGGTGCGGGCCGACTTCGCCTCGCGCAGATACCGCCACGACGAGATCGTGGCCGGAGACATCGAAACGCGGTTCGAGAACGACACCGAGGAGGTGAACCTGTTCCTGCGTCAGCGCCCGTTTGGCCGGCTGTCCGGGACCATCGGGGGCTGGGCCCTCGAGCGCCGGTTCCTGACCGAGGGAGAAGAAGCGCTCTCACCTCCAGTACGGGAACGCGGGGCGGCGCTCTTCGTGTACGAAGAGCTCACCTGGCCGCACGTGACGTTTCAGTTCGGCGGGCGCGTCAACCACGCCGCGTTCAACCCGGACGAGGGGCTGCCGGCACGCGATTTCACCGACACGTCCGGCTCGGTCGGCCTGCTCTTCCGCCCGGCCGCCGCTGACGACCGGCTGACACTGGCCTTGAACCTGGCCCGCGCCTCGCGCAACCCTGCGCTCGAGGAGCTGTACTTCTTCGGCGAGCACCACGGCAACTTCGCGTTCGAGATCGGCAACCCCGATCTGCGGTCCGAACGGGCGCTCGGCCTGGACGCCTCCCTCCGATGGCGTGCACCACGTGTGACCGGCGAGGTCACCTACTTCCGGAACTCCATCGACGACTACATTTTCCGAAGGCCCATCACCGAAGAGGAGTTCGACGAGCGGTTCGGCCACGAGGCCCACGCCGGCCACAGCCAAGGCGACGATGACCACGATGGCGAGGAATTCCCGTTCATCGAGTTCTCGAGTGCCGACAGCCTTCTGCAGGGTGTGGAGGCCCACGCCGACGTGCAGCTTGCGCGAGGGCTGGGCCTGGAGGTGGGAATGGACTACGTCCGCGCGCAGCTGCGGGCGACAAACGATCCGCTGCCGCGCATCCCCCCGTTCCGCACGCGGGTCGGGCTCCAGTACCAGCGCAACGCCTTTCAGGCCGGCGGGGAGGTGATGATGGTGGCGAGCCAGAACAGGGTCTTCGAAGAGGAGACACCTACGGAAGGACACAACCGGTTGAAGCTGTTTGCAGCCTACTCCTTCGATACAGGAGGCGCGGTGAGCACCGTCACCGCTCGCCTCGACAACGCAACGAACACGCTGTACCGGAACCACCTCTCGCTGATCAAGGACTTCGTCCCCGAAATGGGGCGGAACTTCAAGCTCGTATACTCGGTCCGGTTCTAAGCACCGAGTGCTGGCGCGTGAAGGCCGGGTTTACCGGGCCCCCGGCGATCCCTCCATGTAATCCAGGGTCAGGTGGACGAGCGTGCGCACTCCGTTCAGGAGTGCGCCCTCGTCCACGGTGAACCGCGGCGAGTGATTGTGCGCGGCGCGCCCGACCTCCTTCTCCGGCGTGATGCCCAGGAGCAGGAAGAGCCCGGGGACCTGCTGCTGAAAATACGAGAAGTCTTCCGCACCAGTGATTTTCGACCCTTCCTGCACGCGGTCACCGAGCACCCGGCGCAAGGTGGGCAGCATCCGTGCCGTCAGATCGGGATCGTTTGAGGTGACCGGGTAGCCGCCCTCGATCGTCACCTCGGCGGTCCCGCCGGCCGCCTCCGCAATGCCGCCGGCCGTTCGCTGCACGCGGGCGTGGATGTCACGGCGCATCTCGGCGTCGAACGTACGGATCGTGCCGACCAGGCGTGCTGAATCCGGAATGATGTTGTTCCTCACACCGGCCTGGAACTGCCCCACGGTGACGATGGCCGGCTGAAGCGTGATGTCGACCTGCCGCGACACGATCGTCTGCAGCGCCGAGACGATCTGTGCGCCAATGACGATCGGGTCCACCCCCTGCCAGGGAGTCGCACCGTGCGTCTGCCGCCCCCTGACGAGAATTTCGTATCGATCCGATGCGGCCATCATCGCGCCGCTGCGCCAGGCGATATGTCCGGCGGGAATGTTCGCGAACACGTGGAGCCCGAAAATGGCGTCCACCTCCGGGTCGCGGAGCACCCCTTCGGAGACCATCAGCTGGGCCCCCGCGGGTTGTTCCTCGATCGGCACCCCTTCTTCAGCCGGCTGAAAGATGAAGACCACCGACCCGGGCAACTGCTCCTTCATGCCCGTCAGCACTCTGGCGGTCGCGAGCAGCATGGCCATGTGCGTGTCGTGCCCGCACGCGTGCATGACGCCGACCTGGCGGCCGTCGTACTCCCCCGTCGCCCGGCTCGCAAACGGCAGGTCCGTTTCCTCGGTCACCGGCAGGCCGTCCATGTCCGCCCGGAGCGCCACGACAGGCCCCGCCGATCCCCCGCGCAGGACGGCCACGACGCCATGACCCGCCACACCGGTCCGCGGCTCGAGCCCCAGCGTGCGGAGCGCGTCTGCCACATACCTGGCGGTCTCCGCTTCACGATTCGACAGCTCCGGGTGCTGGTGCAGGTGCCTCCGCCATCCGATCATGTGCGGTTCGACGGCGGCAATCTGCGCCTCGAGGTCCGGTCGTGCACCTTGCCCGGTGGTCGTCTGTGCCAGGAGCACGAGGGTGGTCACGAGGAGAAGGGGCAACATCATCACAGGACCTTACTCCAAAGTACGGGCGGGACGGAACAGCCTGTGAACTCCCGCAGGAGACCGGCCTGAAGGCGCCGGGGTGCCGCTGGTGCCTGCTATAGAATGTGCGGATGCAGTGCCGCAGCTGCGGGACCGAAATCGCAAACAAGGCCATCGTCTGCTACAGATGCGGTGCGGCAACAACGGATCCGGTTCGCAAGGCCGTCGTCCTGAAGCGGCGGCGCAGCCCGTTGCCCTCCTTCGTGGTTGCGGCCATCCTCCTGCTCCTTGCCGGGTACGCAGGTTACACGGCCGACACCGCCGTCGATCCGAATGCCTGGCGAACCGTGGCGGGAGTGCTTGCGGGCGCCGCCGCGATGGTGATCGTGCTCGGACTCCTCCGGAGGAGGTAGAATCGGACTTTCCCATGGCAGATGCCCGCCTCGAAGTCACCGATGCCCTCGGCCGCCGCATCGTCCCGGTCGCCAAGGCGCAGTTCGAGATTGGTCGCCGGGAAACGAACGACCTGAGACTCGCCGGCAGCGAAGTATCCCGCGACCATGCCGAAATCGCCGTTGAGGGAAACCGTTTCACGCTGCGCGACCGCAATTCCCGCTACGGCACATTTGTGAACGGGGAGCAGGTCTCGGACCGGCTCCTCGTCCATGGCGACCGGATTCGGCTGGGACGCACCGGCGGAGCGGAGATGGTGTTCCTGCTGGCGGACACGCAGCCGCCGGTCGACCGCGCGACGACAACAGCCATCGGTGATCTCCGGCAGATAGCTGCACTGCTCGAGGGCTTGCGCGCTCTCGGGTCGGGCCGGGTGCTCGACGACGTGCTTGCGCTGGTGCTCGATTCGGCCATCGACGTCAGCGGCGCGGAGCGGGGATTCATCATGCTGGCGATCGAGACCCCCGATCTCGAGATGAAGCTGGCCCGTGGCCGTGGGCACACGACGCTGTCGGGCGGCAGCTTCGCCACCAGCCGGAAGATCCCGGAAGAAGTCTTCCGGACCGGCGAGCCGCGGATGGTGGCGGACCTCCTCGACGGGGACCTGGCCAACGTGCACATGGGGACCGTGGCGCTCGGCATCAGGAACGTCCTGTGCGTGCCGTTGCGCCTCGTCCGCTACGTCGATAAGGCGGAGAACGTCGGGGCAGACCGGCGCATCGGCGTCCTGTATCTCGACAGCCGGGAGAAGGGCTCGCTGCTGTCCGGCTCGACGCGTGCCGCCCTCGAGACCCTTGCGACCGAAGCGGCTGTCGCCATCGAAAACGCGCGCCTCTATCGCGAGACGATGGAGAAGGCGCGGATGGAGCAGGAGATGCGGATCGCGGCGGAGATCCAGCAGGCCCTGCTGCCGCGCGCGGCCCGGGCGGCGGCGTACTTCAGCGCGGCGGCCGCCTCACTGCCTTGCCGGTCCATCGGCGGGGACTTCTACGACTACGTCGACATGGCGGGTGGATCGCTGGGCTTCGCCCTCGGTGATGTTGCCGGCAAGGGGCCCCCGGCAGCGCTCCTGAGCGCCATGATGCAGGGAATGTTCGCGGCCCAGGCGGCAACGAGCGACGGACCCTCGCAGACCATCACCCGTGTCAACCTGGCGCTCTACCGCCGGGGCATCGAGTCACGGTTCGTGACGCTGATGTACGGCGTGCTGGATGCCGACGGCCGGCTGGTGTACTGCAACGCCGGGCACAATCCTCCGCTCCTCGTCCGTGCGAGTGAAGTCAGGCGGCTCGACCGCGGCGGACCGATCGTCGGCTTGTTCGAGGGAGCCCTCTTCGAAGAAGAGACCGTTCACCTTTCTCCGGGTGACGTTCTGGTGATGTTCAGCGACGGCATCTCGGAGGCCACGTCGGCCGACGGGGAGGAGTACGGCGAGTCGAAGATTCTCGAGTGCGTTCAGAAGCACCTGGCGGCCGATCCCTCGCAAATCCTCGACGCGCTGATTGCTGATGTCCGCGATTTCACCCGGGGGGCCGCGCAGGGGGACGACATCACGGCCATGGTGCTGCGGTACGGTCCATGACATGGGGGATCGCGCGGAACGGCCGGCGGCGGGTGCCACGGCTCGTGCTGGCGATCTGGATCGTGACCGCGGTCGTGCTCTGGAACGGTCTCTACGACCTGCGCATTTCGGTGGGGACCCGGGACTACCTGCTGCAGGCCGCGCTCCACGACGCCGGCCGCGGGCCGGCGGTCTCGATGGCTGAGACGATGCAGGAGCACGTGCGGGCGGCGGTGACGGTCGCCTCGTTCTGGACGGCGCTGGTCTCTGCCGCTGCGCTGTGGAGCACCTCACGCCTGCTTGCGGAGCCGCTTCCTCCCGACGCCACTCCCCCCCCCGCCACTGACGCGAGTACCAGGAGCGGCTAGTCCCCTGGAAACGTGATGACTCACACAACTCCCGGGCGGGGCATCCCGTCTGGCGGCGTTGCTCATCGTTCACATATGCCCACTATGCTCGCTCTTCGCGCCTTGCCAGTCGGGCGCCGCGCGCCGGGACTTGTGCAAGTCATCACGCTTCCAGGGGACTAGCCCGTGCATCCCCTCATCCACGACTGGAATGGAGCGCCTGCCCGGAGACCGGGCGCGGTGCTGCTGGATGACGAGACGCTGCGCGACGGGCTGCAGTCCCCCTCTGTGCGTACCCCCGCATTGGACGAGAAGATCGCGATTCTGCATGTAATCGATCGGCTCGGGATCGACACCGCGAATATCGGCCTGCCGGGCGCCGGGCCTCACGTGGCTCGCGACGTGGAGGGGCTCGCGCGGGAGATCGTCGCGGGAGGGCTGCGTGTCAGGGCCAATTGCGCGGCGAGGACCGTAATCGCTGACATTCGCCCGGTTGCGGAGATTTCCCAGCGGGTGGGCATCCCGATCGAGTGCTGCACCTTCATCGGATCGAGCCCGCTGCGGCAGTACGCCGAGGGCTGGGCGCTCGATCGCCTCCTGGCCCTGACCGAGGAGGCCATCTCGTTTGCGGTGAGTGAGGGGCTCTCCGTCATGTACGTGACGGAGGATACGACCCGCGCGGATCCCGCCACGCTGCGCAGCCTCTATCGCACGGCAATCCGCGCCGGGGCGAGCCGCGTATGCGTGGCCGATACGGTGGGGCATGCGACGCCCGTCGGGGCCGCCGCGGTGGTCCGCTTTGTCGCCACCGTGGTGGAGGAATGCGGCGGCGGCATCGGCATCGACTGGCATGGTCACCGGGATCGGGATTTCGCGATCGCGAACTCCGTTGCGGCGCTCGATGCCGGCGCGACGCGGCTGCACGGCGCCGCGATCGGCATCGGGGAGCGCGTGGGCAACACCCCGATGGACACGCTCCTCGTGAACCTCGTGTTGATGGGCTATATCGAGCGCGATCTGAGCGCGCTGGTCGAGTACTGCGAGCTGGTGTCGCGGGCGACCGGCGTGCCGATCCCCCCGAACTATCCCGTTGTCGGCCGGGACGCGTTCCGTACCGCGACCGGTGTCCACGCGGCAGCGGTGATCAAGGCCTTCAGGATGAACGACGTCGCGCTGGTCGATGCGGTCTATTCAGGGGTGCCGGCCGGAATGATCGGCCGCACGCAGGAGATCGAGGTGGGCCCGATGTCGGGGCGATCCAACGTGATCTTCTGGCTGCAGCAGCGGGGGCATCCGACGGCGGACGCCGTGGTCGAACGCATCTTGACAAGGGCCAAGGCCTCCTCCGGCGTGCTGACGGAGGAGGAAATCCTGCGGGAGATCCCGGACCCTCCGGCGGACTAGTCCCCTGGACTAGCGGCGCTTGTCGCGCGAGACGTACTCCCGGGGCGGGGAGCCGACGTAGATCTGCCGCGGCCGCGCGATTTTCTGCTCGGGATCCGTCAGCATCTCTTCCCACTGCGCCATCCAGCCGGCCGTTCGCGGAATGGCGAAAAGGACCGGGAAGAGGTCGAGCGGAAAGCCGATAGCCTGATAGATGAGCCCGGAGTAGAAATCGACGTTCGGATAGAGCCGGCGCGAGACGAAGTAGTCGTCCTCGAGTGCGATGCGCTCCAGCTCCAGAGCGGTTTCGAGCAGCGGGTTCTTGCCCGTGACTTCGAAAACGAGATCCGCCATGCGCTTGATGATCTTCGCCCGCGGGTCGTAGGATTTGTACACCCGGTGGCCGAATCCCATCAGCCGTCCCTCACCCGATTTGACCCGCTTGATGAACGCGGGAATCTGCTCCTTCGAGCCGATCTCCGCGAGCATCCGCAGCACGGCCTCGTTCGCCCCGCCGTGGAGCGGGCCGTACAGGGCGGCGGCGGCACCCGCCAGGGCGGAGTAGGGATCCACCTGGGAGCTGCCGATGTTCCGCATGGAGGCGGTGCTGCAGTTCTGCTCGTGGTCGGCGTGCAGGATGAAGAGCACGTCGAGCGCCCGTTCGATCACCGGGTGCGGCTTGTAGCGGAGCTCCGTCATCTTGAACAGCATGTTCAGGAAGTTGCCGGTGTAGCTCAGATCGTTGTCGGGCAGGACGTACGGGCGGCCAATGGTGTGGCGGTAGGCGTAGGCCGCGATCCCCGGCACCTTGGCAATGAGGCGAATCATCTGGAGCCGCCGCGAGCCGGCGTCGAACACGTTCTTCGCGTCCGGGTAGAAGGTCGAGAGAGCCCCCACCGCGCTGAGGAACATGCCCATGGGGTGGGCGTCGTACCGGAACCCCTCGAGAAACTTCTTCAGATTCTCGTGGAGCATGGTGTGGTGCATCACCTCGCGCGTCCAGTCCTCGAGCTGCGCTTCTGTCGGCAGCTCTCCGCAGAGGATCAGATAGGCCGTCTCCAGGAAATCGCTGTGCTCCGCCAGCTGCTCGATGGGGTAGCCCCGGTAGAGCAGCACTCCCTGGTCCCCGTCGATGAACGTAATTCCGCTGCGGCAGGCGGCGGTGTTCATGAAGGCGGGGTCGTAGGTCATCATGCCGAACTCGCCGGCGTCGACCTTGATCTGCCGCAGATCCATGGCCCGGATGGTGCCGTCCTCGATGGGAATCTCGTACTGCCTGCCGGTTCGGTTGTCGGTGATCGTCAGCGTGTCGGCCATGGAGAATCGTGATCTCAGTTCTCGTCGTACTCGGGCGCAGGATCAGGCGCGGCCGGTTCGTCCGGTACGCGGTAATCCCCGGTGAGCCAGCGCCCCAGATCCGCCATCCTGCAGCGCTCGCTGCAGAACGGCCGCCAGCGGGACTCCGCCGGCTCACGGCGACAGTACACACACAGGGGCTCTGCCAAACCTCAATATTGAATCGTGAAGCGGGACACGAGGTCAACCGGCCGGCGTGATCCGGCAGGCAAATGAGCTGCAGACCGCACACGGCCAGCTGGAGACTGGCAACTGGGAACTGGAACTGGCAACTGGACACTGGCAACTGAAGACTCGCAACCGGGAACTGGCCCCCCGGGCGCCTACAGCTCCCTGGCGTGGTGCCGCACGTCGCGCGCCGAGACCATGAAGATCACGTCCTCAGCGATATTCGTGGCGTGATCGCCGATGCGCTCCAGGTGGCGCGAGATCAGGATGAGGTCGAGCGCCGGCTCGATCGTGGTCGGCGTCTGCAGCATGAACGTGAGGAGCTCACGGAAGACCTGCGTCTTCAGCGAATCCAGGGCATCGTCTGCATTGAGCACCGAGTGGGCGAGCTCCGTGTCGCGGCGCACGTAGGCATCGAGAGCGTCACGGAGCATGCGCTGGGCGATCTCGGCCATGCGGGGGATGTCGATGAGCTCCTTGACGGGCGCATGCCGCATGTAGCGTTTGACCGCCTCGGCGATGTTGATCGCGAGATCCCCCACCCGCTCGAGGTCGGTGTTGATCTTCACGGCGGAGACGATCGCGCGCAGGTCGACGGCCATCGGCTGGTGCAGCGCCAGGAGCTTGAAGCAGCGGCTGTCGATCTCGATGTGCAGCTGGTTGATCGGGCCGTCGCCGGTGAGCACGCGGTCCACCACGGCAGGATTGCGATCGACCAGCGCCTGCACGACCGAGCGCACGCGGTCCTCGGCGAGCCCCCCCATCTCGAGCAGGCGGGTCTTGAGCTGCTGCAGCTCTTCCTGGAAGTGCGGCACTAGACGGTCCGGCATGCGTGTCCGTTTCCTGCCGCGAGCGTCCTGTGATCCGCTGCCGTTTCCCCGGGTCCGCTCCCGCCGCCGATCATCCGAATCTCCCTGTGACGTAATCCTCGGTCAGCTTCTCCGCCGGGTTCGTGAAGATGCGGTCGGTGGCTCCGTACTCGATGAGCCGTCCCAGCCAGAAGAAAGCCGTTCGGTCCGAGACCCTGGCGGCCTGCTGCATGTTGTGGGTGACGATCACAATGGTGTAGCTGGATTTCAAGCTGTAGATCAGCTCCTCGATTCGCTGGGTGGCGATGGGGTCGAGCGCGGAGGCGGGCTCGTCCATCAGCAGGATCTCCGGACGGATGGCCAGGGCGCGCGCGATGCACAGCCGCTGCTGCTGGCCGCCCGACAACGCGAGCGCCGAGTCATGCAGCCTGTCCTTGACCTCGTCCCAGATGGCCGCCGACTGCAGGCTCTCTTCCACACGCTCCTCGAGCTCGGCACGGCTGCGCGTGAGCCCATTGATGCGCACGCCGTAGGCCACGTTCTCAAAGATGGTCTTGGGGAAGGGATTGGACTTCTGGAAGACCATCCCCACCCGGCGGCGCAGCGCGACAACGTCCGTGCCCGGCGCGTAGATGTCCCGCCCCTCGATGAGGACCTTGCCCTCTACCCTGGTGCCCGGGATGATGTCGTTCATCCGGTTCAAGGTCCTCAGGAAGGTGCTCTTGCCACACCCGGACGGCCCGATGAATGCGGTCACCAGATGGCTCGAGATCCGGACCGAGATGTCCTCGAGCGCGCGCTTCGCGCCGTAGAAGAAGTTCAGCCGCTCGACGTCGATGGCGACCGGCCGCTGCCAAGGCTCGAGGGGAGCATCGCGGGGCGGGACCGCAAGGGCGGGCACTGAGGTGTGGACGAGGGTCATGCCTGCTCCACACAGTACCGCGAGGCAATTTCCCGTGGATTTCGCGTATGTAAATTGTGTGTAAAGGCTATTCCGGCTTGGTTCCGGCAGCGCTCGTATCGCTGTCCGTCAGAAACGCGCCGATCTGGCGGCGCAGCTCGTCCTGGAGCACGTCCACCTTCCGCCGTGCGTCCAGTGTGCGGAAGCGGAACTCGTCTGCCATCGACGCGTACTCGCGAAGCAGCGCCCGCTGGTAGGCTCTGAAGCTCTCGTAGATGTCATCGCCGAGCTTCAGGTCCATGCCCGATTCCCAGTAGTCCATCCCGCGGGCCTGGAGCACGCGCCGGATGAGCGTCCTGTCGTCGATCTTGAGATAGAAGACCAGGTGGGGAGCGATGGCAAACCCGTACAGGTTCCGGACCCACGGCCGATCGATGCCGCGCACCCCGGCCCTGGCCATTGCCGTGTAGATGTAGCGATCCGACAGCACGATGAACCCGGCCTTGAGGGCGGGAATGATCTCCTTCTCCAGGCGGTCGGCGAAATCGGTGGCATAGAGCAGCACGAAGGTGAGCTTGTTGAGCGTGTTGCTCGACTTCGCCAGGTCGATCGTCGGCTGCATGAGCTCCGAGCGGGTCCATCCCGTTTCGACGACGCCGTACCCCTGGACTTCGAGCCACTCACGCAGCAGCCGGATCTGCGTCGAGCGGCCGACGCCGTCCGTTCCCTCGATGGCGATGATCCGCCCCGGGTAGCCGTCGATCGGCAGGTACGGGATCCCATAGCTGTAATAGCTGCCGGGTTTGGCCCCGCCTGACGCCCCTTCCTCAGGCAAGCTCGTCGAGCTGTTCATCATTGGTCTCAATCTCCAGGTGCTGGGAAACGAGCCTGCGGAACGTCCGCTGCTGCTCGGTGATGCTGCCGACTGCGTTGACCACGCTCAGGCCGAACTCATCGACCAGGCGGTCGTATTCGTCGAGCACCTTCCCCTGAAAGAGGCGGAAGCTCTCCACGAGCGAATGGCTCCACCCCATGTCCATGCCTGCCTCGTAGAACTTCAGCTTCACGCGTCGCGCCAGCAGGCGGTCGGTCGACACGTCGATCGGCACCCGGAAGTAGACCGCGAGGTCGGGCTTGACCGCGAAGCTGTAGAGCTCGCGAACCCAGCGGCGATCCACGCCGCGGGCCGCGTCGCGCGCGAAGGCGGTGTAGGTGTAGCGGTCGGCAAGAACGATCATGCCCGCCTTGAGCGGCGGAATGACGTTGTAGAGCAGACGGTCGGCGAAGTCCGTGGCGTGAAGGAGGCTGAACGTCATCGGTGTGAGGGCGTTCTTCTTCTTCCCCGCCTTCGTGGCGGCCTTGACCAGCGCGGACGAGTTCCACTCGGTCACGAAGACGGGATGCCCCGCCGCGCTAAGCCACTTCGACAGCAGCGTCAGCTGCGTGGTCTTGCCGGAGCCGTCGATGCCTTCCACGACGAACAGCTTGCCGGGGTACTGGTGAGGTTTGGTCAGGTTCGTCAGCATGTACGCGGGGATCCTTGTCTTCGCTGCGGCTCACCTCGAACCGGATCGGCTTGCCCAGCACGGCCTCGAGAGGGGCGACGTGGCGGTGGGCGGCCCACAGCTCCAGTTCCGCGTCGCCACCGGCACGCAGCCGTGCGAGGTAGTCGTCGCCGCGGGGATACAGGTCGATCCCGGCGAGCACTTGTGAGTGGCTGCGGTCGAGTCCTTCCGCCAGCCGCAGCATGGCGGCCATCGCCTTGACGGCACGGCGCGTGGCACCGCCCAGGTCTGCGAAGCCTTCGTGCGATTTCTTGGGAGTGGCTTGACGGTGATAGCGCGCGATCAGCGCGACGATTTCGATTTCCTTCGGGTCGAAGCCACGAAGGTCGCCGTTCTTGATCAGGTAATACGAGTGACGGTGATGCCGCTCGTAGCTGATGTGCACTCCGATGTCGTGCAGGATGGCGCTGCATTCCAGCCAGTCCCGCTCCCGGTCGGTCAGGCCGTGGACGCTTCTCGTCTGGTCGAAGATGGCCAGCGCGAGCTTCGCCACCTGCTGCGCGTGCTCGGGCCAGTACCCGCACCGCTCGGCCAGCTCGATGACGCTTCGCCGCCGGACGTCGGGGTAGCGCTCGGCCTTCCGGATGCGCGCGCTGTTGCGACGGACGTAGTCCAGGATGAGACCTTCACGGAGCGCCAGGTCGCACAGCGTGAACTCGTCGGCGCCGAGCCGCCGGAGGATGGTGTCGAGCAGCACCGAACCGGCAACCGACAGATCGGCCCGGCGCGGATCAAGGCCTGGCACAGCCAGCCGTCCTTCGAGGGAAAGCCCGGTGAGCCGCTTGCGCAGCCTGTGCAGGCTCTTCACAGGGACGCGCCGGTTGCGAAGCTCCTCGGCAGCCCCGCCGCTCTCGCCGGACGCCAGCGCGCCAAGGCTCAGGATGGTTCCCGATGTGCCGATGACGCGGTCGAACCCCCGCGAGGCCACCTGATCGAGGTACCCCCCCATCTCGCGGTTCAAGTGTTTGACCAGCCGCCGTTCGTCCCGTCCGGTGAGCGGATCCGACGTGACGAACCGCTCCGTGAGCCGGATGACCCCCACCTTGAAGCTTTTGCCAAGCGCAAGCTCGGTGGCCGTGCCAAGCGTCACCTCGACGCTCCCTCCGCCGATGTCGATCACCACGGCCGTGGAGGCGCCGATGTCGACCCCGTACCCGGCGGCAAGATGGATCAGGCGTGCTTCCTCAGTGCCCGAGATGACCCGGATGCGGATGCCCGTCAGGCGGTCGACCTCCGCGATGAAGTCCCCGCCGTTGTCCGCTTCGCGCGTGGCGCTCGTGGCGGCGGCGACGATCTCGTCCACCTTGTGCGATTCGGCCAAACGCTTGAACTTGGCCAGCGTCTGGAGCGCACCAGCCAAGGCACTGGGAGTCAGGCTCCGGCCGTCGAGCCCGCCGGCTCCCAGGCGGACCATGTCCTTTTCGCGATCGATGATCTCGAACGAGAGATCGGGCCTGACCTTCACCACAATCATGTGGATGGAATTTGTCCCGATATCGATCGCGGCTA
>JACCXG010000040.1 GCA_013697225.1 Acidobacteriota bacterium | reverse complement strand
CCGACCAGGATCGTCACGGGCGAGAGCCCGGACCGGCAACGCCGCCAGTTCCTGAACTATTCGTTCTACCGGCTCGACCCGGTGTTCCGGCGGCTCCCCCTCGACGAGCAACGACAGGCGGCGGCCGGGTTCATCGAACTGGTGAGGAAGTGGGAGTCTTCGGACGACCTGATTCTCCGCACGTACTCACTCGTCGGCCTGCGCGCGGAAGTCGACTTCATGCTCTGGCGAATCGCGTTCGATCCGTTGTGCTTCCAGTCGATGGAAGCGGCGATCAGGCGGTCGCGGCTCGGCGCCTACCTGTCGCAGGTGTACAGCTTCCTGTCACTGCAGCGCCGGTCCCCGTACGTCAACCGGATGAAGGGAGCCGGCGAGGGCGTCGAGCTGCTGCCAGGCCAGGGGCAGTACCTGTTCGTGTATCCCTTCACGAAGACCCGGTCGTGGTACCGCCTGTCGCCCCACGCGCGGCAGGGAATGATGGACGAGCACATCGCCGCCTCCGCCCCGTTCAAAGGCGTACACCTGAACACGAGCTACAGCTACGGCGTCGACGACCAGGACTTCGTGGTCGCGTTCGACTCGGACTACCCGCAGGAGTTCGTCGATCTGGTGGGGCGGCTGCGTTACACGGAGGCGAGCCTCTATACACAGCGCGACACGCCGATGTTCGCGTGCGCCAAGGCGCCCATTGACGCGATTATGGGGCAGCTGGCGGACCTGGATTAGCGACACAGCATCTGGGCGAGCGTGTTGGGGTCACCGGGTATCGGGGAGCGCGGCGGCCGGGCCGCCAGGTGGGGCTTGCCCGGATGGCGGGGTCGGATGTAGAGTCCCTCCATCCACAATGGCCGGGATGACAGCCCCGACGATGACGAGGGAGGCGAGGTTTGCGATGACCAAAACACCGAGCGTCGGGAACGCGGCAAAGAGGTGGTGCCTGGCGGCTGGGCTGGCAGCGGCGGCGGGGGCGTGGCCGGGCGTGGCGCTCGCCGCATCGACCATCAGCGGGACCGTCACCTTCGACGGAAAAGCCCCCACGCTCAAGCCGCTCACCATGGACGCCGACCCCGCTTGCGCCAAGATGCACTCGAAGCCGGCGCCGAGCG
The DNA here is from genome assembly GCA_013697225.1 of Acidobacteriota bacterium. Taxonomy (GTDB): domain Bacteria; phylum Acidobacteriota; class Vicinamibacteria; order Vicinamibacterales; family 2-12-FULL-66-21; genus JACCXG01. Next base: position 1,006 of record JACCXG010000040.1, on the reverse strand, counting down.
AGATGCTGGTGCTCGGCAGTGGCAACACAATGGGGCACATCATGGTCTGGGTTTCGAAGGGGCTCCCGGCAGGCAAGACCTGGCCCGCTCCCAAGGATCCGGCGGTTCTCGATCAGAAGGGCTGTCAGTACGTGCCGCACGTGATGGGGATCATGGTCGGCCAGACCTACAGGATCCTCAACTCCGACGGCATCCTCCATAACGTCCACGCCCTCCCCAAGATCAACAGGGGATTCAACCGGCCGATGCCGGCGACCCTCAAGGAGGCCACCGCCACGTTCGACAAGCCGGAGCCGGTCTTCCAGATCAAATGCGACGTGCACCCGTGGATGAGCGCCTACGTCGGCGTCTTCACCCATCCTTTCTTCTCGGTGTCGGGCACGGACGGGAAGTTCACGATCTCCGGCCTCGACCCGGGAACCTACGAGGTCACCGCCTGGCACGAGAGGCTCGGGACGCAGACCGCCTCGGTCACCGTTGCCGCCAACGAAACGAAGGCCCAGGACTTCAAGTTCACCATGCCCGCCGCGAAGTAGCCGTCCGGAGGGAAACCCCATGAGCGAGCCGGCATCCGTCGCCGCGCCCAAGCCGCACGTCGCGCACGATGTCCATCACGAGGAGCTGGGCTTCTGGCGCAAGTACGTCTTCTCCGTCGACCACAAGGTCATCGGCATCCAGTACGCCATCACCGGCCTCCTGTTCCTCCTCTTTGGCTTCTCGCTGATGATGCTGATGCGGTGGCAGCTCGCCTACCCGGGGAGTCCGCTCCCGCTGCTCGGCACGCTCCTCGGTGAGGCGCGCATGCCGGGCGGGACGATGCTCCCCGACTTCTACAACGAGCTCGGGGCGATGCACGGCACCATCATGGTCTTCCTCGGAGTCGTGCCTCTCGCCGTCGGAGGATTCGGGAACTTCGTCCTCCCGCTCCAGATTGGAGCCCCGGACATGGCCTTCCCGAGGCTCAACATGGCGAGCTACTGGTTCTTCTTCCTCGGCGGCGTCATCA
>JACCXG010000026.1 GCA_013697225.1 Acidobacteriota bacterium | reverse complement strand
CGTCGCGCGGCACGGGGGTGAGGTTCAGCAGGACCACCATGGCGTCCTGCGGGTCGCGGGCGCGGCGGATGAACGAGATGACGCTGTTCTCGCTGTCGTTGCAGTCGATCCACTGGAAGCCTGCCGGCTCGAAGTCCACTTCGTGCAGCGATGGTTCCGTGGCGTACGTGCGGTTGAGATCCCGGACGAAGCGGCTGATCCCGGCGTGGAGCGGGCTGTCGAGCATGTGCCAGTCGAGGCTCGTGTCGTAGTTCCACTCGCGTCCCTGGCCGAACTCGGAGCCCATGAACATCAGCTTCTTGCCAGGGTGCGAGTACATGAACCCGTACAGCACGCGCAGCGCGGCCGCCTTCTGCCAGTCGTCTCCCGGCAGCTTTCCGAACATCGAGCCCTTGCCGTGCACGACCTCGTCGTGCGAGAACGGCAGGACGAAATTCTCGGTGAACGCGTAGATCAACGAGAAGGTCAGGTGCCAGTGGTCGTACCGGCGGTAGATCGGATCCTTCTGCATGTACTGCAGGGTGTCGTTCATCCACCCCATGTTCCACTTGTAGGTGAACCCGAGACCGCCGAGGTACGTGGGACGGCTGACCGACGGCCAGGCCGTGGACTCCTCGGCGAGGGTGATCGAGCCTGGCCTCTCCGCGTGCGTGAGCGTGTTCATCTGGCGGAGAAAGTCGATGGCGTCAAGATTCTCACGCCCGCCGAACCTGTTGGGCAGCCACTCCCCTTCCTTGCGTGAGTAGTCGAGGTACAGCATCGAGGCAACCGCGTCGACACGCAGCCCGTCCACATGGAACTCGTGCAGCCAGTACAGCGCGTTGGCCAGGAGGAAGTTGCGGACTTCGTTCCGCCCGTAGTTGAAGATGAGCGTGCCCCACTCCCGGTGCTCTCCCTGGCGCGGGTCCGAGTGCTCGTAGAGGGACGTGCCGTCGAAGCGCGCAAGCCCGTGCGCATCTTTTGGAAAGTGCCCAGGCACCCAGTCCAGGATGACGCCGATGCCGGCGGCATGGCAGGCGTCCACGAAGGCGCGGAAATCGTCGGGCGTACCGAAGCGGCTCGTCGGCGCGAAGAACCCGGTAACCTGGTAGCCCCACGATCCCGAGAACGGGTGCTCCATCACCGGGAGCAGCTCGATGTGCGTGAACCCCATCTCCTTCACGTACGGAATCAGCCGGTCGGCAAGCTCCTGGTACGTGAGGTAGCGATCCCCTTCCTCCGGAATCCGGGCCCATGACCCGAGGTGCACCTCGTAGCAGGCCATCGGCTTCGTGAACCAGCTCCCGGCCTGTTCGCGCGTCTGCATCCACTCGTCGTCTTTCCACTGGTATGTGGACCGCGTGACGATCGAGGCAGACTGCGGCGGCACTTCCGCCGCGAACCCGTAGGGGTCGGTCTTCAGCAGGATCTCCCCCTGCCGCGAGCGGATCTCGAACTTGTAGCGATGCCCGATCTGCGCCGCGGGGATGAAGATCTCCCAGGCACCGCTGGCCCCCAGCGCGCGCATCGGGTGCACGCGCCCGTCCCAGCCGTTGAAGTCACCGACGACGCTCACGCGCTGTGCGTTGGGGGCCCAGACGGCAAAGTGGACCCCGTCGGCCTGACCGAGCCGCATCGGGTGGGCACCGAACTTGTCGTAGATCCGGGTGTTGTTCCCCTCACCAAAGAGATACAGGTCGTACTCGCCGATCACACGGCCGTAGCGGTAGGGATCGTCGACTTCCGCCGTGTGCCCACCGGGGTAGGTGACCTCCAGCCGGTAGTCGGGCACTTCGGAGCCGCCGCGGATCGTGGCGTCGAAAATCCCGGACAGGTGCCGGCGGGTCATGGGGAGGGGTTCCCCGCCACGCACCATGACGCGGACACTCTCGGCGGCTGGCAGGATCGTCCGAATACAGACTCCGCCCTCAATGGCGTGCGGACCGAGCACGGAGAACGGGTCGGCATGCCGTGCACCGGCCAGGGCGTCGAAGAGGCGCTCAACAGCAGCATTCACGAGAGGTCACCTTCCGTTGTGGGTGGAGGATCCGCGACGTGCGTCCG
>JACCXG010000653.1 GCA_013697225.1 Acidobacteriota bacterium | reverse complement strand
GAGATCAGAATCCCAGTCGCAGCCCCAGCCGGATCTCGCGCTGGCCGTACGAGCTGAAGATCTCACCGAAGCCGCTGCTGCCGGCCGTCGAGCGCGGATTGTTGAACTTCGGCGTGTTCGTCACGTTGAAGGCTTCGGCGCGAAACTGCAGGTCGAACCCCGCAGAGAGCTGGAACCTGCGGTGCAGGCCGAGATCCCAGTTCGCCACACCGGGGCCGCGCAGCGAGTTGAACCCGGCCGTGCCGAACCGCGCTTCATTGACGGGCGCGTACGCCGTTGGATCGAACCACGGCTGCCCCGGTCCGATGCCGCCGGGCTTCTCGACTGTGTCCTTCACCTGGTCGGCGCGCTGTGTGTTGCCCGGCGCGTTCAGCGACGAGGCAGAAGACCCGATCGAGAACGGCTGGCCGCTCATCAGGCTGATCACATTGCTGATCTGCCAGCCGCTGGCGAGCGCCGTCAGAAGGCCCCGGTTCGCCAGCAGCTGCCGGCCCCTGCCAAAAGGCAGCTCCGTGATGTTCGTCAACTGAAAGTTGTGCGTGCGGTCGAAGCCGCTCAGCGAGCGGTTCAAGTGGTAGAACTCCGGGATGTTGATCGGCAGACGGGTGTCGCTGTTGTTGGTTCCGGAGGTCGTGATCGACTTGCCCCACGTGTAAGCCGCTTCGACGGAATACCAGCCGTTGAAGTGGCGCTGCAGGCGAGCCTGCAACGAGTCGTACCGCGTGTCGCCGATGGGGGTGACCAGCAGCGTATTTGCGGTGCGCCCGAATTGCCGGTTCAGGATCTGGCCGGCAGCGCCCCCGCCGATGGGCGCGTAGTTCAGTTCCCGGAACCCGAGCTGCCGATTCTGCCGTGTGGCCACGTACCCGATCTCACCGGTCAACCCCTCGAAGAACTCCCGCTCGAACGTGACGTTCCAAGATTCAATGTAGCCGCGGTCGAAATCGAGCGGGATCGTGAAGGCCGTCACATTGTTCGGGATGGGGACGATGCCGTTGCCAAGTGAAGGGACCGGGATAGCCGGAATGCCCTCGCTCAGACGCCCTGCCTCGCTCCAGCCGTTCGGTGCGCGCTGGTCGAGTTCGATCAGCACGGGATGGTTGGTCCGCAGCGGCCTCGCCAGGGAGTACGGATCATTGGTCCGCCCGTAGCCGGCACGGACCACGAACTTGTCGGTGGCCCGGAAGGCGACTCCGGCCCGCGGAGCGAACAGGCCTTTACTGACCTTGACACCGAGATCGGTCGGGACGCTGCCGATGCCGCCGAGCTCCATCCTGTTCGTGTCCGGGTTGTACCGCTCCAGACCCCGGTTCTCACGCGTGGGGACGGGGAAGTATTCCCACCGCGTACCGAGCGACAACGTGAGGCGCCGGGTGACGCGCCACCGGTCGCGCACATAGAAGCTGTACTGCCAGTTGCGGGTGGTGATCGGCCACTCCGTCAGCAGGTTCTTTCCGAGCTGGGTCGGCAGCCCGAGGAGGAATGTGGCCATGCTGTTCAACTCGTTGTCGGCCGCGCTGAGCGTCCGGCAGCCGCCCACCCCGGCGGACGCCGTGCAGAGTCGCGTCGGCCCCGTGCCGAAGTTGAACCTGCCGCGAGGCCCGCGCGAGCCACCGCCCACGAACTCGGGCTGGAGGTGGTTCAACGCCTGCTGGTACAGGTCCATGCCCGAGCGGAACTCGTGGGTGTTCTTCACCCACGTGAAGTTGGCGACCATCTGGTGCTGGTCATCGGTGCGGTAGTACGGCATGTAGTGGTTCTCGACGCCGAGAAACGCATAGTTGCCGATGTCGAAACGCGGGAGACCTCCCTGGAACCCCTCGCCTCCGTTCGTGCCGGGGATGCCAAGCTCCGTCCCCATGTTCCTATTGATGGAGGTGTGCTCGGCGTTGGTGCCCTGGCGCACGAAGCCGTAGTTGGCGTCCATCAACAGCGTCGGCCGCAGGACCCAGGTCAGGCCCCCGCTGATGTTGTGCGTCTTGCCGAAGCTCAGGCCCGGGCTGCCCACCCGCGCGCCGCTGAGCCCCGGCCCTTCGATGTCGGGACCGAAGGCGGTCGGCGAGTCCATCGTGAAGTCGAGGATCGAGTAGCGCGCGAACGCATTGACATTGCTCGCCAGCACCCAGTTCATCTTTGAATCGAGCGTCCACCGGTCGAACGTGAACGGCGCCGAGACGAAGTAGTTGTTGATCTCGCCATTGCCGGTGCCCGGCTGGTTAGGGAGCGGGTACATGTTGACGAGAGCACGCGCGATGGGGTCCTGGCGATCCAGAGGAATCGTATTGTTCGGGAACGGCAGCCGCCCCGTCCCGTCCCGGTTCCCGGTGGCAGGGTCGTAGATGGTAACGGGAAAGCCGGAGAAGTCCCCCGCGCGCACCTTCGCGCTCGGAACGGACGTGTTCAGATTCGCGCTCTGCCGGTCCGAGGTGCGCTCGAAGCTGGCGAAATAGAACAGCGTGTCGCGCTGGATCGGGCCGCCCAGAGTGCCGCCCGCCTGGTTGTAGATCAGCTTTCCCTTGTCCTGATCGGCAGGCAGGAAGAAGTCGCGCGCACGCAGGGCGGCGTTGTCGTGGTACCAGAACGTGGACCCGCGCAGATCGTTGGTGCCGCTCCGGATCTGCACGTTGACCGCGGCACCCCCCGCGAGCCCCTGCTCCGCGTCGAAGCTGTTCGTCACGACGTTCACCGTCTCAATGGATTCGAGGGCGGGCACGTACGCGAGGTTCAGGTGGGGGAGCCAGACGTTGGTCGATGAGGCGCCGTCAATGCGCGTGTTGTTGATGGACGCGCTGGCGCCGTTGACGTTGAACGCATACGACTGCGAAGGGTTGGAGGCGCTGTTGTTCGGCGGCTGGCCGAGCGAAACGCCCGGCAGCGTCTTGAACAGCGACTGGAAATTACGCCCCTGGGCGACCGGCAGCGAATTCAGCGAATGTGCAGTCAGCTCCATCCGGACCTCGGCCCGTTCGGTTTGCAGCCGCGGCGCGGCATCCGCCGTCACGGTGACCATTTCGGCGACGTCCCCCACGTTGAGCCAGGCATCAACACGCGAGATGGTGTTGATGGTGACGGGCACGTCGGTCGCCTGGAATTCCTGGAACCCGGTGGCGGTCACACGGATGGTGTAGCTCCCCGCCGGCAGCGCCGGGATGCTGTAGGCGCCTGCGTTGTCGGTCGTGGCCGTTCGCGACAGATTGGTGTTCGCGTTCTGCACCAGGACCTGCGCTGCCGGCACCGCCGATCCGGACTGATCGGTGACGTTGCCGACGAGCGAGCCGTAAAGCACCTGGGCGCGCGCAGGCGTGGCTAAGACCGCGGCAAGAAGCGCTGCGGCGAGGAACTGTCTGAGCATGGGTAGGCCTCCCTGAAGAGGGGGGAAGTCTACCAGAACCGCCGTCGACGATGCCAAGCCCATCAGGAGCGGGGGAGGACGGCGGCAGGCGCTCACCACCTCACCCCCTCATGTATGGGAGATCCCACGGCCTCCGATAACGCGGAGAGACGAGGCGGTTGGCCTCACGATCCCCGATCACCTGTTCGGTTCGCCCGTCCCAGTGAAGGGTCCGTCCCGTCCTCAGCGCCATGTTCCCGAGGTGCGCCACCGTGGAGACCAGGTGCCCGAGGTCGAGGTGTTCGACGGGATCCTCACGCGACCCGACACAATCCAGAAAATTCCGCACATGGGCGGGGCGGGCGTCGCCGCTCCCCCGGAACGCCGCGGCCTCGAAGCTTTTCTTCTTCGGCTCGGGGACGATCTCCCACCCGGCTTCGTTCAGGATCAGCGTCCCTTCGGACCCGCTGAAGGAAATGCCCCAGGGCCGCCCGTTCAGACCGACGCCAATCCCGACCTTGTGCTCCCAGATCAGGTTGTAGGTGGGGAACTCGTACACGGCAATCTGCGTGTCAGGGGTTTCCGTGTTGTCGTCGAGCACGAACTTTCCGCCCGACGAGCTCACCTTCTTTGGCAGTTCGGGTCCCATGCCCCACAGGATGATGTTGATCAGATGAACGCCCCAATCCGTCATCAGCCCGCCCGCATAATCCCAGAACCATCGAAAGTTGAAGTGAAA
>JACCXG010000604.1 GCA_013697225.1 Acidobacteriota bacterium | reverse complement strand
GCCGGGCCGACGCGGTTCGTGAACCAGCTGGAGTCGGGCACCTCGTCGACGGTATTGACGTTCATCGCACGGCGGTCGATCGTCTCGCCCGCCCCCAGGAAGGAGTTCTCGATGAGGTCGTACTGATTGCTGACCTCCACCGGCTGCGCCCGGGATGCGTCCTGTGATTCCGGGTCCTGCCGGATTGGATCGTCGGGATAGAACTTCAGATTTGCGCCGCCTGCGCCGACCCCTGCCAGGCATATCCCTGCTGCGCAGGCAAGAACCGCCGGCCACCTGTGAAGAGGCATGCTTCAGAACGCTCTGTTGAATTTGACGAACAGCTGCAGCCCCTCTCCCCCGCCCGTGGCCACGTCGACCCGGAAGAAGACCGCCTGCGCTGTGTTGAATCTGAAACCGATACCGTAGGCCGGCGTGAGGTTCGAGAGACTGAGCTCGGACCCGCCCGGTGCGACCTGTCCCCAGTCGGTGAACAGAGCCATGTCTAGCGCCGAGAACACTTCCCATCGATACTCGGCGTTCAGCCACATGGCATGCGTGTCCCGGAAGCGGTAGTCCGCCACACTACGGAGCGTGCGGCTCCCCCCGACCGTCGGCTGCATGTAGAACGGCACCTGGTGCCCCTCCTCGGCCGACGTGCCCACGACGGCCGCCTGGAACGCGAAGACGCGCTTCTTGTCAAAGAGCGGGACGAACTGCTGGAAGAGCAGATCCAGCGAGCGGAACCCGTAGCGATCGAGATCCCGGTCGCCATACTTCCTCAGCCCTACCCGGTAGCGGCCGCCGGCCCGGGCGTTCCCCGGCTCGTCCCGGTAGTCGACGTCCGCGAACGCTTCTCCGTAGGCATAGGAAGGCTGCTCGAAGATCCCCGGGGCGGCACGCTGGTCGAAACCTGCCTCGAGGGTCGGGAATCGCGCATCGGTGCCCGCCCCGATTGACGGAGCAAGATGGCCCACGAGGGTGCCGACCCGCAGCCATGGCGCCACGGCGACGATGGCGCGCCCCTGCAGTTCACGTCCCTTGAACAGGTAGCTGACCCGATCCGCCTCTGATGAATCCGGACCCGGCCCGTAGAAATCCTCCTGGGGATGGCGACGGTACAGCGCCTCGACCCCAAGTTCCAGGCGCTCATCGAACAGCCGCGGCAGCGAGAAATCGGCACGCACCATCTGGTAGTTTCGAAAGCTGCTGCCAGCCCCGAGCTCGATGCGCGCCCGGCGGTCGAAGAGGTCGTGCCGGAATCCGCCGCCGAATCCGATGCCGGCTCCCACCGGCTTGTGCGTGTAGCCGAGCGAGACAAAGAAGCCGTTATGGGGGGTAATCAGACGACGAAGCCGGCCGTCCTCTGCCCGCATCACCCACCGCTCCAGCCGGCCCGCCTCGTAAGGCTTGAGCTGTGACGCCTTCTCGGCACGCAGCCGCTCCAGCAGTTCCGCCCGGGTGTCCTGTGCCACGGCCGCCGCCGGGAACCCGATGGTTGCGGCGAGCGCGGCCACGATGAGCAGGGGCATACGGAGGGACACATTACTACATCCGCGCGCGCTCCTGCCGGGGTGGCGGCTGCCGTATGCTCGTTCTGCCCGAGCTCCGTCGGGCATGTGCTCGGGAGCGATGGGGGGCACCCTTCCCACACGTCCTCTTCGAGGAGACGCGGAGCGAGCTGGTCGAGCGGTTCGGCGGGCTGACCGCCCATCTCCGCGCCCCGGCCAGGGGGTTGTGGAAGGCAGACGACGGGAGCGTCGCGCGCGATGATGTCGCCATCCTCGAGGTGATGGGCGAGGGGCTCGACCGGGCATGGTGGGCGGAGTACCGCCGCACCCTCGAGCGCCGCTTCCGGCAGGAGGTGATGGTCGTCCGGGCGACCCGGCTGGACATCCTGTAAAGGATTTCGCCGTCAGTCGGCACGCAGTGCGGTGAGCGGATCCACCCTCGTTGCCCGGCGGGCCGGCGTGCTACAGTGGCCATTCTTCCCTGAGAGCACGTTGAGCTGGCCACTTCTGCCCCCCTCGTACGAACAGCAGCTCGGGCACGCGCGCCGTGTGGAGTTCGCGTCCGACCGCCGCATCCGCGTGCGGAACAAGGCCAGCTACCGCCTGGCCCACTGGCCGATCTGGATTTTCGTGTTCTTCATCGCCCCCGGGCAGCTCACCATCGATCTGTTCGAGCGCGGGTTCGACGGACGGATGGCGCTCTGGCTCGGCCTCGTGATCGCCGGCACGGG
>JACCXG010000601.1 GCA_013697225.1 Acidobacteriota bacterium | reverse complement strand
GCAAGCGTGCTCGTGACGATGTTGTCGAGGAACGCGCGGTCGTGGCTGACGAGCAGGACGGTGCCATCGAAGGCGCCAATGAGCTCCTCGAGCAGCTCCAGGGTCTCGATGTCGAGGTCGTTGGTCGGTTCGTCCAGGATCAGCACGTTTGCAGGCCTGGCGAACAACCTGGCCAGCATCAGGCGATTGCGCTCCCCCCCCGAGAGCGACCGCACGGGCGAGTGCGCCCGCTCCCGGGGAAACAGGAAATCCGCGAGGTAGCCGATGATGTGACGGGGCTGGCCGTTGATCGTGACGGTCGTGTTCCCCTCGTTCACGCTGTCGGCGACCGTGACGTCGGGGTCGAGCGCCTCCCGCTGCTGGTCGAAGTAGGCAATCTGCAGGCGCGCACCACGGCGCACCTCTCCGCTGTCTGGCTCGATCTCTCCCACGAGCATCCTGAGCAGCGTCGTCTTGCCCGAGCCGTTCGGGCCGATCAGGCCCACGCGGTCACCACGCACGATGCGTCCGGAGTAATTGCTGATGACGGGGACCGATCCGAACGCCTTCGTGACGCGCTTCCCCTCGAACACGAGTTTCCCCGAGCTCTGGGCGTCGTCCACGGCGAGGCGGACGGTGCCGCCAAGCGAGCGATGCGCTGCTCGATCGGCCCGCAGGGCCATCAGCGCGCGGACACGCCCCTCGTTGCGCGTCCGGCGTGCCTTGACCCCCTGCCGCAGCCACGCCTCCTCCTTCTGCAGCTTCTTGTCGAGGCGATCGAGCTCGCGAGCCTCGGCCTCGAGCGCCGCCTCCTTTTTCTGCAGGTACGTGGCGTACGACCCCAGCCAGGACGTGAGGCGTCCGCGATCCAGCTCGACGATCCGTGTTGCGATGGCACTCAGGAAGGCACGGTCGTGAGTGACGAAGAGAATGGCCCCTGGGTAGGTCTGCAGGTGCTCCTCGAGCCAGCGGATCGCGTCGATGTCGAGATGATTCGTGGGCTCATCGAGCAGGAGCAGCTGCGGTTCGGACACGAGGGCCCGGGCGAGCAGGACACGCCGGCGCCACCCGCCAGAGAGCTCGACCATGCGGCGGTCGGCGGGCAACGACAGCCGGGAGATGACCAGTTCGACCTTCTGCTCGATGCTCCAGCCGTCACGCTCCTCGAGGGCATGCTGCAGCTCTCCGAGCCGGGCGAGATCGGCGGCATCGTGCGAATCGGCGAGGCGAACAGCGGCCCTGTGGTACTCCGCGACGATCGCGCCAAGGTCCCCAAGTCCTGAGGCGACCTCCTCGAACACGGAGTGCGTCCCGGCGGCGGGGACTTCCTGGTCGAGCCTCGAGATGCGAAGCGCCGGATCTCTCCAGATGTCGCCTGTGTCGGGAGGGACCTCGCCCGAGAGCACGCGCAGGAGGCTGCTCTTGCCCGTCCCGTTGCGGCCGATGAGCGCGATCCGTTCTCCAGCGTCGATTTGGAGATCCGCCTCCTCGAAGAGGGGAAGGTGGCCGTAGGCAAGACCGACGTCCTGAAGCGTGAGCAGAGGCACAGGGACTTAGAACAAACGCCGGGCGAAGACCGCCCAGAGGGCATGGGCGAGCCGCCGCCGATCGTGCCGCGCAATCTCGCCGCACCAGAACTTCCCCGTCACCGCTTCACACGATGCCGGCAGATCGCCGACGGCAAGCGGCCCCTTGTGCTCCTCGCTGTAACGGCGCAGGGTCTCCGCGGACGGGAGAGCGGTGTTGATCAGGACCACGTCGACGGGACGGCCGATGAGTGCCGCCATCTCACGCACCGCATCGCCGGCGGTGAAATGCTGCATGCCGCGCCCCTCGGTGAGCAGGTTCGACACGAGCACGACCGGCCCTTTCACCTTCTGAACCGCTTCCGGCGCACCGCGCACCAGGAAGATGGGCATGAGGCTCGTATAGAAGCTGCCCGGGCCGATGACGATCGCGTCGAACTGTGGAATCGCCGCCGCGGCCGCAGGATGCAGGCTGACTGGCGGCTCGAGCCACACGCGCGCAACCTTGTTGCCTGCCGACTGCCCCGCGTCCACTTCCAGTTCCCCGCGTGTCGTGCTGCCGTCCCCGTACTCCGCACACACGCTGGCCGACTCCACGCTGACCGGCCAGACGTGCCCCGCGCAGCCGAGGAGCGAGCGCAGCCCCTCGACAGCGGCCAGAAAATCACCGCTGTACCGCTGCATCATGGACAGCAGGAGGTTACCCCCGGTGTGCCCGCCCAGACGCGCATGCTCCAGGGTCGGCAGCCGCGAGAGGAGCACTCGCCGCGCCTCGCGCTCGTTGCGGGCGAGCGCCAGCGCGCACCGAAGGACATCGCCCGGCGGGAGCACACCGAGCTCGTCCCGCAACTGTCCGGAGCTGCCACCACTGTCGAACATCGTGACGACCGCATTGAGCGCGAGCCACGGGTTCCGCTTCAGCCCCCCGAGCACGCTCGGCAGGCCGGTGCCCCCGCCGAAACAGCCGACGTTCAATGTGCGCAACTGCATGCCGGTCCATTGCATCGGTCGGGGCTGCAATTGTCAATCCGAACGCCCGACTTCCAACTCCCAACTCCCAACGCCCAATTCCCAATTCCCAAAGGGACGTGGCCGAGCGGGTGCCGTTGGGCCTTGGAAGTTGGGCGGTTCTGATTACGGGGGCCCTGCGCCGATGCCGTGTCGGTTCCCCCGCGCGATGCGGGCAGCGCGCTGCGGAAGATCGAAACCGGTAATCAGAGACGTTGGGATTTGGGAGTTGGGCGTTGTCGCGAGGCCTGCCCTCCTGCTGTGACAGATAATGTATGGATGGACCCTCGCTTGAGCGCCCTGGCCAGAGACCTGCAGCGCATCTTCGGTGCGCGACTGCAATCGCTCGTCACGTACGGGGACCCCGCCGACCCAGATGATGTGCATACGCTCGTTCTTGTCGAGCGGCTCTCCTTCGAGGACCTGACCGCCTGTGCTCCGCACGTCAGTGGCTGGCAGCGGGCCGGGCTGGCGGTCCCGCTGCTGCTGTCACGCGTTGAATTCGTCAGGACGCTCGACGTGTTTCCGATCGAGTACGGCTACATCATCGCCACACACACCCTGATCTCCGGAGACGCCCCCTTTGCGGGCCTGTCGATTCGTGAGGCCGACCTTCGGCGGGCCTGCGAGCTCCAGACCAAGAGCCACTTGATTCACCTTCGCGAGGGATATCTGGAGAGCAGCGGGCAGACGGGCCGCATCGGGGGGATGATGGCCGCGTCGGCCCCGGCGCTCCGGGCGCTCGTCGGTAATCTGGACCGACTGGAGCCCGGGACCGCCGAGCGTGCCGGGATGACCACGGCCTTCGTCGACGAGATTGCCGCGGCCGGCGACACGACGATCGCCGATCCGTCTGCGTTGCTCTCGCGATACATCGACACCGTGGCACGGCTCTGGGAAGAAGTCGACACGTGGCGGGGGGACACGGACGGCCTGTGACGACTCCAGGGCGCCTGACGCCGCTCGCTCCCGTGGCCTTGCACCTCACCTCTATGTCATGGAGCGGTGTGATCCGGACGGCATGCTTGCTCGTCCTCCTGAACGCAGTGCCGGTGGCAGCGCAGCCGGCTCCGCCCCAGCTCACCGATACGGTCAACGACTTCGCCGGCATCATCGACGCCCGCACCCGGCAGGAGCTCGACAGGCGCATTCGTGCCCTGCAGCGCGCGACCGGAGACGTCGTCGCTGTAGCCACCGGGCCGACGATCGACCCCTACGCCAGCATCGATGAGTTCGCGGTCAGGATGTTCGAGAACGGCGGACGAGGCATTGGCGAAAAGGGCAAGGACAACGGCGCGCTCGTCGTGGTTGCGGTCAAGGAGAGGGCGGTGCGGATCGAGGTGGGATACGACCTCGAGGAGTTCATCACCGACGGCTATGCGGGGGAGACAATCCGCCAGGTGATCACGCCGGCGTTCCGCAGCGGCCAGTTCGGCGAAGGGCTGCTCGCCGGCACCTCCCGCATCATCA
>JACCXG010000573.1 GCA_013697225.1 Acidobacteriota bacterium | reverse complement strand
GTGCCACCCGCGGGCACGGAGGCGCCCGGCACGCCCAAGGCAACCTGCTTGAGACAGGGTCTGACGATGCTGCTCGCGGGCGTCCTCGTCGGCAGCGCAGGATGCGCGGGGGAACGCCCGCCCTACGTCCTCGCGCACGAGTCGTCGCCGGATGGACAATTGAAAGCGGAGGTGCGCCTGGCTCCCTGCGGCGAGGGCTGGTGCCAGAGCCTCTGGGTGGGTTCCTCAGGGGCAGGCGGGACTCGGCTGGCCGAACTGCCGGCAGGGGGTGACCGCAGCGACGAGATCACCTGGCTGAAGGATGGCACGCGCGTGGCCTTTCTCGTCAACGGCACGCAGCTGCGGATTTACGACACGGAGAGCGGCGCACCGGCCGGTCTCCTCGATCTCTTGCCGGCTGACGGCCCGCCGTCCACCAGGGTTGCCCGTGGCGTCACCTTCTCGGACACGGGCGCGGCAATTACGTTCGACGACTGTCCGCGCGACCAGTCAGGCTGCCGCCCTGGCATGCTAGCCATGCGCTGAGGTCAGCGCCTCCGGCTGAGTCCCGCCGGGCGGTCGCGGACGACGTGCTGGTACGCGCGCAGCGTGTTCTTCACCATCACGTCGGCTGAAAAGCGCGCACGCACCCGCGCGAGCCCAGCCGTTCCCATGCGCTCTCGCAGATCCGCATCCCCCAGCAGCCGGACGATGGCCTCGCCAAGGGCAGCGTGATTTCGCGGCGGAACCAGGATGCCGGTTTCCTCATCTGCCACCACCTCCGGAATGCCGCCCGCGGTCGTGGCAACCACCGGTTTCCCGCAGGCCATCGCGTCGAGCAGGGAGGTGCCCAGCCCCTCGGTGACGGAACTCATCACGAAGAGGTCGAAGGCCTTGTGCACCGAGAGGACGTCGGGCCGGAATCCGGCCAGGATGACGTGCTTCTCCAGATGATGCTGCGCAATCTGATGCTGCAGCGCACCGTGCAGCTCTCCCTCTCCGGCAATCACGAATCGTGCGTCCGGCTGATCGCGCAGGACGACGGGAACCGCCTGCACGAGGTACCGCTGCCCCTTGTGCGGCACGAGCGCGGCCACGTTGCCGGCAATCGGTGCCCCGTGTGGCAGCCACAGCTCCTGGTGAAGCGGGGCGACCGGTGCGGCATTCACACGCTCCAGGTCCACACCTTCGTGCACGGTCAGCGTCCGAGCTGACGGGATGCCGTCGGACACCAGCATGCGCCGGATTGCCTCCGACGAACAGATGAAGAGATCGACCTGCCTGTACTTCCAACGCGAAAGAGCGTTGCGTCCCAGCCGGAAGTCCACCCGGCGCGAGGCTACGAGCGGAGGCTTGCGTGGCTGGGTGCTCATCGAGAGCGCGAGGGCCGCCATCGCCACCGCGTGCGGGTCGTGAGCATGGACCACGTCGGGCTGAAGGCGCTTCAGCACGCGCGACAGCCGCCACGACGAGGCGAGATCCAGCTCGGTGCGTGAGACGAGCGGAACGAAATCGAGTCCTTCCTCGGCCCGCCGCCGCAGCTCGCCCGTCGGGTGCGCGACGAGTACCGTCCGGTGCCCGAGAGCCCGCAGCCCCAGGACGGTCACGAGGACCTGATTCTGCCCTCCGCGCCACGAGCGCGCGCTGTCGATGTGGAGCGAGAACATCAGGGCTGCCCCTGCCGCTCCATCAGCTTCACGTACTTGAGGAACACGTAGTACGCGTTCAGCCGCGAGATCAGGAATCCGGCGCGGCCGTCGCGGAATCCCTGGCGCAGGATGTAGTTGCGGAAGAAGGCGAGCGGCGGATAGACGAACGCGTGCAGGGGGGTCGCACGGCGTCCCTCGGCCAGCCACTGTTCCGCGATCAGTGTGGTGTAGCGATCGATCGTCGCGAGGTGTTCCGACACGTCTCGATACGGGTAGTGCAGCAGCTCTCCCCGCAGGCGTTCTGTCGGCCCGTCGACCTTCACCGACTCGTGTACCGGCCGCTCGCTCCACCGGGCAGCACGTCGATCGTAGAGCCGCAGGTGGTAATCCGGGAACCAGTCGGTGCTGCGAATCCAGCGCCCGAGATACCGCGCGACCCTTGGGACGCGGTAGCCGGCGACCCGCGGGCCGTGCGCCATCAGCTCCCGGATTTCCGCGCCGAGCGCCGGCGTCACACGCTCGTCGGCGTCGAGAGAGAGGATCCAGTCGTTCGAAGCACGGCTGGCGGCGTAGTTCTTCTGGACGCCGTACCCGGGCCAGTCCCGGACTTCCACGAGGCTGGTGTAGCGCGCGGCCGTCTCACACGTCCGGTCCGTACTGCGGGAATCGACGACGATGATCTCGTCAGCCCAGGAGACCGACTCCAGGGCCGGGCCGATGTGCGCCTCTTCGTTGTGTGTGATGACCGTGACGGTCAGCTTCGTCACGGAGGCGAGTGTAGCAGAGGGATGGGGCCCCGCCTGCCGGGGCCCCGACGAGAGGGTTACCGGGCCGGCGCGACCTGGATGGCCTCGAAGGACACGAGCGAGCGGTTGTAGTCGATGATCGCATTGACCTCCTGCTGCCGCTGGCGCGCGAGATCCCGCTGGGCCTGGAACAGCTGGAAGGTGGTGGACAAGCCGACGGTGTCCCGCTTCTGTTCCGCCTCGAGCCGGCGTTCCGCCCGGTCACGCGCTTTGCCCGTCGCTTCCACCCGCTTGAGGTTGGTGTTCACCTGGCGCGCGGCATCGCGGACGGATGTCGCGATCTGGAGCTCCAGGTCACGCAGACTTGCCGTCCCCTGCTGGCGCTCGAGCCGGGTGGCGGCAGCGGCCGCCTGCGCCACGCTGGTTCCGATTGGATAGCTGAACTGCAACTGGACGCTCCAGGTGCGGAACTCCTGGCCGAACACGTCGCGGAGAGCAGCCGTGAAGTTCCGCTGGCGCTGTCCCTCGATGGTGGGGGGGAATCCCTGGCCGAACTGGTACTGCGTCCCTGCCAGGCCGATGACGTTGTAGTCGGCCACGAGATCCAGCCCGGGGAGCGTTTGATTCCGCGCGTACTTCAGGGTGATGTCGAGGTTGTCGATCTGCTTGCGCGCGCGCGCCAGGTCCGTCCGGTTCGCCAGGGCGTTCGACACTGCGGCGTCGATGTCGAGCGTCAGGGGTACGACAGTGGGCGCCTCGGACGGCTCGATCCGCAGCCCCCAGAAGTCGGCCTGATCCGGGTTGAGCACGAGCGCCCGCAGGCGGTCTTCCACCGTCTCGACGCGGGCCTCCGCGTTGATCACGGCTTCCTCGTTGCTGGCCACTTCGGCTTCCGCTTCGATGATGTCGATTGGCGCCATCGTGCCGACGTTGACACGCGTCTGGTTGTTGCGCAGTGACTCGAGCGCCAGGTCGAGCGACTGCCGCGCCACCTTGCTCCCCTCGATGGCGCCGAGCAGGTCGAAGTAGGCGTTGCGCACCGCCTGGCTCGTAATCGTGATCTGCTCGCGGAGCCGAAGGTCGGCCACGATCTGGTTGTTCTGGCTCGTCTGGAGCTGCTGGCGGAGGTTGTCGATCCGGAAGTTCCGCAGCAGCGGCTGCGTGATCGACCCGCTCAGAACGGACCCGAGCCGGGGGTTGTAGCTCGAGAAGGCGTTCGTGGCCACGCGCGACGCGTCGAACGAGAACTGATATCGTCCGCCTCCCCACGGCACGCTCTGCGCGAGCCCGCCGCTGGTCCGCAGGCTCTCGTCGGTGATGATGTCAGCGGTGCCGGTCAGGAAGCTGCTCGGCGGCTGCGTGCTGCTGCGCCTCGTTGTGGACGAGATCAGGGTCGGCGCATAGGCGGCCCTGGCCTGCGCGATGGCCAGGGTGCTGATTTCCGGGCCGAGGCGCTCGGCCTGGAGCCCCAGGTTGTTCTCGAGCGCCATGCGGACGGCCTCGTCGGCGGTGATCCGCAGGACGGCGCCGGGAAACTGCACCCCGCCCGGAGTAGCCAGGGTCGGGGAGGAGGGCTGGCCGGGGACCTGTTCGGAAGCGGACAGGTTCCGGCCGTATGCGAACAGGCCGAAAGTGACGCCCGCCGCCAGGAACAAGGCAAGACGAGCCGAAAAGCGTGGCTTCAGAGGCATTCCACCAGTCTCCAGATGCGAGGTGTGAACGGTTGGTCCTTCCGGTAGCAAGAACCGCGCTCGGGACAGTACTATCGAAGATTCCGCGTCTCACGCGCCGAACGAAGGATTAGACGTCCATGCGCCGATTTCGTGCGGTCCTTTTGACGATCCTGATCGTCACTCTGGCCGGCCCTCCTTCTCTCGCCCGGCAGGCGGCCCCCCCGAAGCTCCAGCTGACGGTCGACAGCATCATGCGTGGTCCCGACCTGGTCGGCTGGCCACCTGCCGGCGTTCGCTGGGGGGCGGACTCCAGGCGCCTGTATTTCGAGTGGCAGAAGCCGGGCGAGACGGAGCCCTCCACCTACGTGCTGGAGCCGGAGGGCGCAGAGCCCCGCCGGCTGACAGACGACGAGGTCCGGCATGCCCCACCCGCGTCCGGGCTCTGGGACGATGAGCGGCAGCGGGCCCTCTTCGTGGACGGTGGCGATATCGTCCTGCACGACGGCAGGCGAGGCGCCCGGATCCAGATCACGCGCACGTCTGCCGCCGAATCTCATCCGCGATGGGCCCGGGGTGGCACGCACGTGACCTACGTGCGCGACGGCAACCTCTTCATCACGTCCGCCTCCGGCGCCCCGGGGAACATCCTTGCCCAGTTGACTGACGTTGCCCTCAAGCCCGCCGAACCCGCAGTTTCGGAGAGCCGGAAGTTCATCCAGGAGGAAGAACAGAAGCTGATCGAGCACCTTCGTGGGAAGAAGGCTGAGAAAGAGCGAGCCGAGGCGAAGGCGAAGCCGTACAAGCTGCCCGTCTTCGAGCTCCGCGAGCGCCAGAGCGCGGTGGATCTCATGCTGTCGCCTGACGAGTCGCACGTCTTCATCCTGGTGGCCGAGAGCCCGGCCGGTGCGAAGAATACGATCGTGCCGCACTACATCACCGAGAGCGGCTACGTAGAGGACACCCCGGCCCGCACACACGTGGGGGACACCCAGGAACGGCGGCTGCTCGCCATTCTCGACCTGAAGACAGGGAAGAGCGTATGGGCGGACGGGAGCTTCGCCCCTCCGACTGATGATGGGGAGAAGACGCGGGCACCGGCGAAGGAGAAGCCCGGCGAGACCCCGCTCCCGGGCGCCCGTGCGGAACGGGAGATCAGGTGGGGGATGCCGATCGTCTCGGCCGACGGACGTCACGTCGTGGCGGCCGCCCGATCCGCAGACAACAAGGAGCGATGGCTGGTGACGCTCGACCCGGAATCGGGGAACACCAGGGTGATCGATGCGCTCCGCGACGAGGCCTGGGTGCGCGAGTCCGGTTTCGGTGCGCGCCCGATCGAGTTCCTGCCCGACAACCGCCGCATCGCGTTCCTCTCAGAGCGGGACGGGTGGATGCACCTGTACACGCTGGACGTCGGAGCCGAGGGGGCAGCTCCCCTACAGCTCACATCAGGCCGCTGGGAGATCGACGGGGCCACCCTCGCGCCCGACCGGAGCCTGTTCTACATCACCACCACCGAGGTGCATCCCGGCGAACGCCACGTCTACACCCTGCCGTTCGACGGCGGCGAGCGAACACGGTTGACGGGCATGGCCGGAGCGAGCGAGGCGACTGTTTCACACGACGGCTCGACGCTCGCCCTGGTGCACTCTTACAGCAATCGCCCGCCGGAGCTGTACGTGATGCCGAACCGCGACGGCGCCGAGGCCCGCCGGATCACCGTGACGCCTACAGCGGAGTGGCGGGCGTTCAACTGGATCGATCCGAAGCTGATTACCTTCAAGGCACGGGACGGGGTGGACGTTCACGCCCGCTTGTATACGCCGGAGATGATTGGCGCGAGGCGCGACAGGTCCCGGCCGGCGGTGGTGTTCGTCCACGGGGCGGGCTATCTCCAGAACGCCCACCGCTACTGGTCCAGCTACTTCCGCGAGTACATGTTCCACAACCTGCTCGCCTCGCGCGGCTACGTGGTGCTGGACGTGGACTACCGGGCCAGTGCGGGATACGGCCGCGACTGGCGTACGGCGGTCTACCGGCACATGGGTGGAAAGGATCTCGACGACATCGTGGACGGCGCGCGATATCTGACGACCGCTGAGGGAGTGGATCCACAGCGTATCGGTGTCTACGGCGGCAGCTATGGCGGGTTCATCACGCTCATGGCGATGTTCACGACCCCGGACGTTTTCGCTGCCGGCGCCGCCTTGCGGCCGGTGACCGACTGGGCACGTTACAATCACGGCTACACCTCGAATATCCTGAACGTGCCGCAGCGGGACGCCGAGGCCTATCGCCGGAGCTCACCGATCTATTTCGCGGAGGGGCTGAAGGGCGCGCTGCTCATCTGCCACGGGATGGTGGACGACAACGTCCACTTCCAGGATTCAGTGCGGCTCGCCCAGCGGCTGATCGAGTTGCGGAAGGACAAGTGGGAGCTGGCCGCCTACCCGGTCGAGAGCCACGCCTTCGTCCGCGAGACGAGCTGGGCGGACGAGTACAGGCGCATCCTCCGCCTGTTCGACGACAACCTGCGCACCACGAGGGGAACGAGGTCCGGAAACTGACATGACACAGGACGAAGTGCTGGGATTGTTCCGCCGGTCGGGCGCGCTGCTCGAAGGGCATTTCAGGCTGTCATCCGGGCTTCACAGCGACAGGTATCTGCAGAGCGCCCTGGTCCTGCAGCACCCGGAATCCGCCGGGCGTCTGGGGGCTGCGCTTGCCGAGCGCACCGGGCATCTCGAGCCGACTGTTGTACTCTCCCCCGCCCTCGGCGGCATCGTCATCGGCCAGGAAGTCGGACGGGCGCTGGGCATCCGCGCGCTGTTCGCCGAGCGGCAGGAGGGGGCGCTCACGCTGCGGCGCGGGTTCATGCTGGGGCCCGAAGATCGAGTGTTGATCGTGGAGGACGTGCTGACGACCGGCGGATCGACCCGCGAAACGGCCTCGGTCGCAGCTGCCGCGGGTGCGACCGTCGTTGGCGCTGCGGCCATCGTCGATCGCGGCAGTGACCCCGGGCGGTTGAATCTTCCCCTCGAGGCGCTCGTGCAGCTGAGTGTGCCGACCTACCGTCCCGAAGAGTGCCCGCTCTGCTCCGCAGGGACGCCGGTCACCAAGCCAGGCTCACGGAGCTGAGGGTCCCCGGGCGGCATCCTGTCTGCCTGATATGCGGACGCTGAAGCTGACGGTGCAGTACGACGGCACGGCTTACGTAGGCTGGCAGCGCCAATCGAACGGCCCGTCGGTCCAGGGGCTGATCGAACAAGCGCTGAAGCCCATCGAGGGGTGCGACGTGTCCGTGCACGGCGCCGGCCGGACCGACGCGGGCGTACATGCACTCGGGCAGGTCGCGAGCGTAGTTGTGGAGAATGCACTGGCGGGGCCCAAGCTGGCGCGCGCGCTCAACGCGGTGCTCCCGCCCGATGTGCGGGTGCTTGCCGTGGAGGATGCGCCGCCGGGGTTTCACGCCCGGTTCAGCGCCCGCGCAAAGACGTACGAGTACCGGATCGTGAACGCGCCTCTCATCTCCGCGTTCCTGCACCGGTATGCCTGGCACGTGCCGCAGCCGCTCGACGTCGAGGCCATGCGCACGGCGGCTGGCCCGCTCGTCGGCACGTATGACTTCGCCGCGTTTCAGGGTTCCCGCTCTGCCGTCAGGACAACCGAGCGGACGATCCTTGACCTGGGATGGCAGGATGGCGGCGGGTTCGACTTTCCGCTGGTGCTCACCGTGACTGGGGACGGCTTTCTGCGCCACATGGTCCGCAACATCGTCGGCACCCTGGTCGAGGTCGGCGCCGGACGCCGTGATCCCTGGCATGTGCTGTCCGTCCTGAATTCAAGGGACCGTGCGCAGGCCGGGCCGACGGCTCCGTCGCACGGCCTGTTCCTCACGCACGTCCTCTACTGATCCAGCCAGCGCCCGGGGGCGGTTCGGCCGCTTTGATATGATGAGCGTTCGATTTTCGCAGCCGATGGCGCTTGAAGACATCCTGAACGTTGTGCCCGCCGGGTCCGTCGAGGAGTCGCTCGCGAAGCAGATCGACTACAGCCGGCTGCCGAGGCACATGGCCGTCATCATGGACGGCAACGGCCGGTGGGCGAAGGAGCGGCACCTGCCCCGTGTCGAAGGGCATCGCGCCGGGATCGAGTCCGTCCGGGAGATCGTGGAAGGATCGGCGCGCCTCGGCATTCCGGTGCTGACGCTCTTTGCGTTCTCGGTCGAGAACTGGAAACGTCCCGTCTCGGAAGTCTCCACCCTGATGATGCTCCTGAAGCGCTACCTGCGGCTGGAGCTGAATACGTTGCTGCGGAACAACATCAGGTTCCGCGTGATCGGCCGCGTCGAGGACCTGGCGCCGGACGTGCGTGCGGAGCTCGTCGTCGGTGAGGAGAAGACCGCGGGCAACACCGGCATGATCTTCAACATCGCGCTCAACTACGGCGGGCGTGCGGAGATCGTCGAAGCCGTGCGGCGGCTGATGACCTCCGGAATCCACCCGGCCGACGTCGACGAGGAGCGGTTTTCGGAGCACCTGTATACGGCCGGACAACCGGATCCCGACCTGTTGATCCGTACGAGCGGAGAGATGCGGGTGAGCAACTTCCTGCTGTGGCAGATCGCCTACGCGGAAATCTGGGTCACCGACACCCTCTGGCCGGACTTCAGGAAACACCACCTTCTCGAGGCCATCGTGGCGTACCAGAAGCGCGACCGGCGATACGGCGGCATCACCCAGCCGGCAGTCGCCGGCCGATGACCCGCATTCTCAGCGCCCTGCTGCTCATCCCGCTCGTTCTGGGCGTCGTCTGGTTCCTTCCCCCGGTTGCGACCCTCGTGCTGGCGGCTGTGGCTTCGGTGCTGGCGTTCATCGAGTATGCCGCCATAGCGGCGGCGCTCGGTGCACGGATGCCGCGCCTGCCAGTCGGCGCGGCTGTCGTGGCGGCGTGCGTGGCGGTCGGGTCCGGCGCCCTCCCGCTCGATGCCGTCCTGCTGCTGGCAGTGCTGATCGTGGGGGCCGTCTCCGTCCTGACGAGCATTCCGGGGCCGGGTGTGCTGCCGGGTGCCGGCGCGGCGGCACTGGCAGTGCTGTATCTCGGCGTCCCGCTCGGGGCCATTGCTGCAATCCGGACGATCGGGGGGCGGGAGGCGGTGCTCCTCCTCGTGGTCACCATCATCGTGAGCGATTCGGCGCAGTACTACACCGGTCGCGCGTTCGGGAAGTCGCCACTCGCCTCAGCAATCAGCCCGAAGAAAACAAGGGAGGGGGCCATCGGCGGCGTGGTCTTCGGCAGCCTGGCCATGCTTGCCGGGGCAATCCTGATCTTTCCCGCGGCGCACCCGGCTGTCCTGGCGCTGATGGCTATCCTGGTGGTGTGCCTCGGGATCATCGGAGATCTCTTCGAGTCCCTGCTGAAGCGAAGCGCCGGGGTCAAGGATTCGTCCGGGCTGATCCCCGGGCACGGCGGGGTGCTCGATCGAATCGACAGCTGGCTGTTTGCCGGCCCGATGTTCTATCTGTTCGTACGGTACCTGCAGGGCGCATGAACCGCATTGCCCTCATCGGGTCCACCGGGTCCATCGGGCGCAGCGCCCTCTCCGTCGTTGACGCACACCCTGACCGCCTGCGAATCGTCGCGCTCGCCGCCGGGGGAAACGTGGAGGGGCTGGCGGAACAGATCGCTCGCTTCGCTCCTGACACGGTGGCGATGGCAACCGGCGCAAGTCTCGACGCGCTGGGGGCCGAGCTGCGGCGCCGCGGAGCGGAGGCTCCTCGAGTAGTGAGTGCCGGGACCGCCGGGCTGATTGCCGTGGCCACCCACCCCGATGTTGACACGGTGCTCTTTGCGTCATCGGGCACTGCCAGCCTCGACGCGGTGCTCGCCGCGGCGGACGCCGGGAAGCGGATTGCGCTCGCCAACAAGGAGATCCTGGTCATGGCGGGGGCACTGGTCATGGAACGCGCCAGGCGCGCCGGCGTCGAGGTCCTCCCCGTTGACAGTGAGCACAACGCCATCCATCAGTGCCTGCATGGCCGCTCGATGGACGGCGTGCAACGGCTCATCCTGACAGCGTCCGGCGGGCCGTTCCGGGGGCTCGACGCTGCCGCGCTGCGGGATGTCGGTCCCGAGGATGCGCTCCGGCACCCGACGTGGACCATGGGGCCGAAAATCACCATTGATTCCGCCACCCTGATGAACAAGGGGCTCGAGGTGATCGAGGCACGCTGGCTGTTCGGGGTCGGGCCGGACCGCATGGCCGTCCTCGTCCATCCGCAGTCGGTTGTGCACTCGCTGGTCGAGTTCACGGACGGCTCGATCATTGCTCAGCTGGGCGTCACCGACATGCGGCTGCCCATCCAGTACGCCCTCTCGTATCCCGACCGCTGGCAGGCGCCGGTCCCGTCGCTCGACCTGACGCGCTGCGGCCCGCTGACCTTCGAGCCTGCCGATACCGCACGGTTCCCGTGCCTCGACCTGGCCTTCCGGGCACTTGCCGGCGACCCGGGGCTGCCGATCGTGCTGAACGCGGCCAATGAGGTCGCAGTCGAGGCATTCCTGGAAGGAAAGCTCGCGTTCACGGCCATTCCAGAGGTCGTTGCCGAGGCCATGGACCGACATGAATCGGACGCGGGTTTAGAGGTCCGGGACCTCGCCGGCGTGCGTGCGATCGACGCCTCCGCCCGCAGGTTCGCTGCCGCCCGCACGGCCGGGTTACAATAAAAGGTCCGGCAAAGCTACAAGGGGTCCGCGTGACGACTTTCCTCGCGTTCATTTTCGTGCTCGGCGTGCTGGTCTTCGTACATGAGCTGGGTCACTTCCTGATGGCACGGCGCATCGGGGTCCGCGTCCTGACGTTTTCGCTCGGGTTCGGCCCCAAGATCCTGTCCTTCAGGAGGGGGGACACGGAGTACTGCGTCAGCGCCATTCCGCTCGGCGGGTACGTCAAGATGGCCGGCGAGAATCCGGAGGAAGTCCGCACGGGTTCCTCCGACGAGTTCCTGTCGAAGACGAAGTGGCAGCGCTTCCAGGTGCTGATCATGGGACCGGTCATGAACCTGGCGCTCGCACTGGTGGTCATGGCGCTGGTCCTCTACCAGGGAGCCGAGCTGCCTGCCTATACCCAGCAGCCGGTGGTGGTTGGTCCTGGCGCCGACACCACGTTCGCCCAGGGAATTGTCGGGCCCGGATATAGCTCCAGCTGGCTGCAGGACCCCGGCATCGACATCCAGCCCGGCGACCGGATCCTCGCCGTGAACGACACCCCGGTCGAAAACTGGGAAGCGTTCTCGATGCAGGTCCTGCCCCGGGCGGGTCGCCGTCTTCGCCTGACGATCGATCGCGACGGCAAGCGGTTCGATCAGGAGGTGGTGCCGCCAGCCGTCGGCAAGTACGAAATGGGGGAGATTGGTGTCCTGCCCCCCTTGCGCCCGCAGATCAACGCGGTGAACGCCGGCGAGCCTGCCGCCGAAGCTGGTCTCCAGAAGGGGGACGTGGTG
>JACCXG010000542.1 GCA_013697225.1 Acidobacteriota bacterium | reverse complement strand
AGTGTTGGCCAGTATCAGGTCCGCCTGGGCCGCGAGGTCCGTCTCGAGCGCCCTCCTCGTCTGGTAGTAGTCGCTCACGAGATACCCGATGCTCGCGAGCAGCAGGACGACGGCGCTCGTCCCCACGATCATGGCGACGAGCTTCTGGCGGATCTGCAGGCGGCGGAAGACGCGCGTCATCAGGCGGGCCACAGCTCGCGCGCCACGCGCAGCAGCTTCGAACTGATGATGAGGCCGGTCGCTTCGGCTCGCCGCCGGTTCACGTCGAACCGCACGCGATTGTTTTCAACCTGAAAAGCTATCACCCCCCCCTGCTCGAGGAAGCGACGTCCCTCACCGACCGTGAGAATCGGCATCTGAGCGAGGTCAGACAGGTGTTGTGCCGCCTGACCCTGCTCGCGGGCGATGTACAGCAGGTGGCAGCTCTTCAGATTCTCGAGCGGGGCGGGAAACACGACGCGCACGGCGCGGCCCGCGACCTGCTCACCGGCGAACACCGCTTCGACCTCACGGCTGAATGCCGGACCGGCGAGCACGCACACGTCGAACGACTCGGAGGAGCCCGCAAACGCGAAAGTGGGCCACTCGATGAACCGCGTGAAGTTGTAGAGGAACGCCGCCTTGAGCCCCTGCTCGCCCACGTGCGGCCGCTGAGCCGAGACATCACCCCCCAGGAGTCCCAGCGCGAGCAGGAGTCCAGCGCCATGCCGGCGCAGCCGGTGCGTCAGAACAGCCATGTCGAGCGTACGTGGATGCCGCGCTGATACTCGATGCGGCGCGGGCCGGGAGTGCCGGACTCCGGGTGACTCCCCTGCAGGAGATCCTGGCCGATCACCGAGAGCTCCCAGCCCGGGCGAAGCCCCCAGCCAAGGCGCAGATCGAGCGAGGAGTAGGAAGGCACGACGGGTAAGGGACGGGCGTCGACGTAACGGAAGAACACATCGAACGAAAGGCTGTGCGGCAGATCCAGGTACGAGCGCAGCGTAGCGAAGAACGGCGGATCGTTGCCCTCGCTCCTCCCGCCCGTCGGGTCGAGGCTGCCCGGGTCCGTGGAGAACCGCTTGTGCAGGTACGTGTAGGAGCCGCGCAGCCGCCAGCGGTCCAGGAGCTGCACGTTCGAGGCCGCCTCCACGCCGCGCGTTGTCGCGTTCAGCGTGTTTCCCAGCAGCACGGAGGTGCCGGCGTCCGACGTCATAAGCTCCTGGCTGCGCAGGTCGTCGTATCGGTTGACGAACGCCGCGACGTCCACGGAGACGCGCGCGTGCGGCCGCACGCGATACCCTGACTCGTAGGCGACGGCCGACTCGGCTCGAAAATTTTCGTTGCCGCGGATCTCGGTCTGGCTCGTCGGTCCCGGAAGAATGCGCAGATCCGTGTCCAGGCGGGTGGGCAGTCGGACGGCCCGCGACACGGCGCCCCAGACGGTCTGCCGTTCCCCGCGACTCCAGCGGAGACGGACGGTCGGCTGCACCTCGAAGCCCGTGTAGTCGTTCCGCTCGAACTTGGAGCCCAGCGTCACGAACATGGCTGGAGTTACGGCGATTTCGTCCTGGACGAAGATCCCGCCAACGGTGTTGGTGCGGCGCTCCGGGTCGAAGAGGAGGGTCGAGGAGCCCACGTCGCGAGCGGTGGAGACCCTGACCTCGCCGCCGGCGATCAGATTGTGCCGCGTGCCGAGCGCCACGCCGTGCTGCACGTCGACCGCTGCCGTGTGCCGCCCTTCATCGAACTGGAGCGGCACGGTTCTGTGTGTGGTCGTAGTAGGCGCGGGCCTGGAACTCCGCGCCGGGCGAGAGCCTGCGCGTCCAGAGGCCGCTCACGAACCCGCCGCGCACCTCGGTGTCGTCCCGCTCGAACACCCCCTCGTTCCCGCGGTACACGTTGCCCTGCAAGGACCACCTGGAGGTCCGCTCCACCTCCGAGTCGAGCCTCACCCCGAATTGCCCCAGGGTCATCGGGTCCCGGGCGGACTCTCCGCTGGCGAAGACATTCGGACCCAGCCGCCGGAACTTGCCGTACACGCGGTAGTTGCCCGCGCCGCCGGCGAGCCGCCCTCCATGCCGGGCCGCGGTGACGAGCTGGTTCTCCGTGCCGGCGACGAGCGTGGCCACGTTCCCGCGGGTCTCCGAGGCGTCCCGCGTGATGATGTTGATGACGCCGTTGACGGCGTTGGCTCCTCAGATGGTGCCCCCCGGACCACGCACGACCTCGATGCGCGTGATGTCCGCCAGCACGGTGTCCTGCACGTCCCAGAATGCCGGCAAACAGAGGGGAATACAGCGTGCGTCCGTCCATCAGCACGAGCAGCTTGTTGGCCGTGCCGATAGTGAAGCCGCGTGCGCTGATGCTCCAGTTCCGGGCGCCCGATCGCGCCACATCGAGGCTGTCGGCCAGCCGCATGGCGTCGGCGATCGACGTTGCGCCGGAGCGGCGGATGTCCTCCTGGCGGATGACCGTCACGGCCGCCGCTGTCTGACTGAGGCGCTCCACGCGGCGCGACACCGAGGTGACGTCGAGCTCGGCGAGCTCCTCGATGCTCAGCCGCTTGAGGTCGGGGGAGACCACCGGTGGCTCGGGGTCCCGCTGCCGCGCGTCCGCTGTCGCGGCGGCCAGGCTGAAGCTCAACAGAATAAGGGAGGACAGGCGCAGCACAGCTCGGGACAGTATAGGCGAGCTCGAGCGCGGAGGCAGCAGGAGGACTCCTACAGCCGGTCGGCAAGCAGCGCCACGCTGAGGGCATAGCTGTGTGCGCAGTTGTAGTCGAGCAGCGCCTCGTAGTTGTCGTACACGAGAAAGGCCCGCCCCCCGTCCCTGATGAGAGACGCGGCGAGATCGGCGCGCGGAAGCGGCCCACCACCCATGGCCTTCAGCCCGAGGGTGCGCCACTCCTCCAGGTGCCGGGGAATGGTCATCGCACGCCTGGCCCGGCAGCCCTCCGTACGGCGCGGGATTCCGCTCAGCACGCTGTCGAGGCCTGGGGGAATCGCCACTTCCCTCCCCCATGTCGTGCCCTTGCGCCATCCATGCTGCTGCAGGTAATAGGCAATCGAGGCAAACACATCGGGCAGGGACGTCCAGATGTCGCGCCGGCCGTCGCCGTCGAAATCCTGCGCGTAGCGAAGAAAGCTCGATGGCATGAACTGCGGCTGCCCCAGGGCGCCCGCCCAGGATCCCCGAAGGCGTGGCAGCTCGATGTCGCCGCGGTTCAGAATCTCCAGCGCGTTCAACAGCTCGTTCCGGAACATCGGCCCGCGCCGCGGATCGTAGGCCAGGGTCGCGAGAGTGGGAATGGTCGGGCGGACTCCCGCGAAGCGGCCGAAGTTCGACTCGAGCCCCCAGACGGCAATCAGGAGGCGTGGGTCGACGGCGTATGTGTCGCCGACCCGCTGCACGAGCGCCTTGTGACGGGCGTACATCTCGCGCGCCATCTTCACGGTGGCGGGTGCCAGCCGCCGGTTGAGATACGCACTCAGATCCAGGGTGAACTCCGCCTGGGTGCGATCGCGATCCAGCACCTGCGTGACGGGCTGCACGTTGGCCAGCGCAGCGTCGAGGATCTCGGGCCGGATGCCGCGCGCTACGGCGTCCGCCCGGAGATCGGCAAGCCACTCGTTGAACGGAGGCAGAGGTATCGGAGGAACCGGCGTGAGGGGTGCGGGCTCCTGCGCCGCAGCGGCTGCGTGGAAGAGCAGCGTGAGGATCACCACACCGGCGGAGGCTCGCATGAGTGATTGTAGCAAGCTCCCCGCGTGCGGCAGTCCGACGAGGTACGTCCCCACGCGCAGGAGATCAGCGTCCCGGCGGATGGGCGCTGTGCGATCCGGTGGCGGAGCGGAGCACCTTCAGGAACACGTCGGTGTTCTCGTAGACGCCGGTGAACTGCCAGGCGCCGGGGCCGCTGGCGGAGAGCGGCACATCCGACGCGGTATGGCCGGAGATGACGTGCGCCACTGGCCCGGTGTCAGCCGGACATCCGTCCTTCGCCGGGCAGGGCACGCTCTTGTTCTCGATCGTGCCGGGAACCAGGAACCCTGGCACCGCGCGGCCGGCCGCGGATCGGTTGTCGGAAGAGGCCTCCGGCCCATCGCGTCCGGGATTGGCAACGCTGACCCCGTCGGCAAGGACGGCCGCCTCGTGCTGCTCACGGTTCGACAGCCAGTTCTCGTAGCGATCCGGCGCGGCCGCCCAGCCGAGCAGCAGCTTGCGTGAGGGGTCCGGATCGGTCGGGTACCCCTGGGCATCGACGGTGTAGTTGGGGAACAGCGCCAGCTCCTGTTCCGCCTCGAACCGGAACACCGCCGCATAGTCACGCACCGCCCGCCCGAGGACCGCGGGTTCGTACCGCTCGTTCCCGACCGCAATCAGCCCCAGGCCGCCGGTTTCGTGGTCCGCGGCGACGATGACGAGCGTGTCGTTCGAGGGATCGGCATCCGTGTTCGTGCCCTCCGCGAAGTCCAGCGCCACACGCACCGCCCGATCGAACTCGATGACGTCCCACACGGTGCGCTCGCTGTCCACCGCGTGCGCCCGCTTGTCGATGGACGCCCCTTCGATCATCAGGTAGAACCCCGAGGGGGAGTGGGCGGCAAGCGTGCGGATGGCAAGGCTGGCCATGTCCTCGAGCATGGGCGCCTGCCGGAGAGCGGCATTCGCGGGACGCGCGAGCTCCTCGCTGTATCGGCCAGCGCCAACCTTGTCGAAAGCGACCGGAAGATGCGCCGGGCTGAAGAGCCCCAGCAGCCGCGCGGAGGCGGGCGTGCCGGATGCCGCCAGGGCGGAGGCCACTCCACCAGCGTCGGTGAGCAGCGTGTAGCCGTCCTCCACGAATTCGTCCCTCAGGCGCCTCCCGTCCTTGCGCTCGCCCCCCGCCTCCGCAGGCATGAAATAGCGCGCGCCGCCCCCCATCAGCACCGAGACACCGTTGGCCGCCCGCTCGTCGAACATCTGCGCGGCAATCCCGTCCCCGGCAAACCGGTCCGCGGTGTGCACGGCGTTGGCCGCGGGGGTCGAGTCGGTCAGGTCCGCGGTCGTGACGATCC
>JACCXG010000540.1 GCA_013697225.1 Acidobacteriota bacterium | reverse complement strand
CCGGCCTCTCCTACTGGCTGGCGAGTCTCACTCCGGCCGGCCTCCTGCTGGTCATCGTCTTTCTTGCCCTGAACTGGTTCGGTGACAGCCTCGACGGCACGCTGGCACGGGTGCGGGGGCAGCAGCGGCCCCGCTACGGATACTACGTCGACCATGTCGTCGACGCCTTTGGCGCGCTCTTCCTCTTTGGTGGCCTGGCGCTTTCGGGATACATGAGCCCTGGCGTTGCTGCCGTGCTGCTCATCGCCTACTTTCTCGTGTGCCTGGAAGTGTACCTTGCCGCATCCAGCGTGGGGCGGTTTCAGATGAGTTTCTTCAGCATGGGCCCGACGGAACTGCGGTTGGCGCTTGCGGCAGGCAATGTCGTGCTCTTCATGAACCCCACCGCTTCGGCATTCGGGGGCTCTGTCATGCTGTTCGACGCCGGAGGTGCGATCGGCGCAGCCGGCCTGCTCGCGACGTGCATCTATTCCGCCGTCCGCAACACGCGTGAGCTGTACCGCGCCGAGCCCCTGCCGCCACGCACGTCCGGCCACCAGGCCGGTGAGCGGACCGTCTCCGTCATCTAGTGTTTCGTAACAGTGAAGCGCGCATGAGTCCCGGAGCGCGGCGCCCGCATCGAAAGGCGCGGGACCGGCCAGGCCGGGAATACCGAAGCGACGAAGGACGCGCCAGGGGGGATGCGCCGCGCGGGTATGACGGAGTTCTACCCGCCGGCCAGCACCGTGACGACGTTCTCCAGTCCGTTGACGACCTGGGCGAGGCGATCGAAGGAGATCTTGTCGGGGGTGTCGTGCGCGGTGTGGTACCAGGGATAGCGATACGGCGCCGTGTCCGTCACCATGACCGCCGGGTAGCCGGCCTGCCAGAATGACCAGTGGTCCGACCACCCGACACCGGGAATGCTCGCGGGAACCGCGGCGCTCCGGAACGGGAAAGAGGTCCGCGCGCGGAAGGCCCGCCGCGTGCGCAGCAGCAGGCGTGCCGACTGAAGGTTCGAGACGAACCCGATGAAGTCCCCCGTATCGGGATACAGGTTGGCGATGGGAGCCGGGTACTTCTGGCTGTTCCGCGCGTCCGAGTAGTACCCCATCGTTTCGAGCGACAGCATCGCCACGACCCGGTCCCCTCTCTCGCGCGCCGCGCGCGCATAGACCAGGCTGCCCATCAGCGGCGTCTGGAAGAACGGGGGCTCCTCGTTGACGAACGCCACGAACCGGACGGTGCGTGGATGCGGTCGTCCGGCCAACCGGCGGCCAAGCTCCAGCACCGCGGCAACGCCGGTAGCGTTGTCATTCGCGCCAGGACTCCCGCGGACCGAATCGTAGTGAGCCCCCACCACGACCGCTTCCTGCCCTTTGGACGTGCCCGGCAGCACCGCCTCGATGTTCTCCACCCTCTGGCCTGCGGCCTCGTACGTCTGCGCACGCACATCGAGACCTGCTGAACAAAACCTGTTGGCGATGTAGGTTGCCGCGAGCGCCAGCGCCGCGGGGCGCCACACATTCCGCTCCCCGATGGTGCCCGCGAGGGTCTGAACGTCGTGGCGCAGGGCGTCAGCGCCGTTCCGCTCGGGCTCCACCCCCCGTGGTCCGTTCTGCTCGATAGCCATGGTCCCAGCCCTTCAGGCCTGCCTTTCCGGTCCGGCCGTCGCGTGTACCGGCACGCGGACTGCTTCACCGGGGTCCGTGCACGTTGCTGCTGCAAGGAGTCGTCCCGCTCCTGGGAGGGCCTCAGCCGGCCCCCGCCCAGGGCGCCAGCCGGAATGGAGAGCCACAGGAGCGCTGAGCCATACTTGCGCCCCTGCAAGGCGGCTGCACACAATAAGGGGATGCCTACCTCGCGCCAGCCGCAGGAACCCTCACGCTTCGCGGACCTCGGGCTCGCCGAGTCGCTCGTGACCGCCGTTACGAGCCTCGGCTACGAAGAGCCCACCCCCGTCCAGCGGGAGACGATCCCGGTGATGCTCTCCGGACGCGACGTCCTGGCGCAGGCGGCAACCGGCACCGGCAAGACAGCCGCCTTCGTCCTGCCGATGATCCACCGGCTCCTCGACGAAGCGCGCACCGCCGCCACCGCAGAAGGGCGGAAGGCCTCCGGCCGGCGCGTGACGCGCGGGCTCGTGCTCGTCCCCACACGGGAGCTTGCCATGCAGGTAGCCGAGGCCACGCACAAGTACGCCCGCGGCAGCGGTGTCGTCGTGCTCCCGCTCTACGGCGGCGCGTCGATGCTCCAGCAGATTCGCGCCCTCGAACGCGGCGTCGACATCGTCGTCGGCACTCCCGGGCGCATTCTCGACCACCTCCGCCGCCGATCGCTCGACCTGCAGTCCGTCAGGCTGCTCGTGCTGGACGAAGCCGACGAGATGCTCGACATGGGCTTCGCGGAAGACATCGAGACGATCCTGGAGGCCACGGCCGAATCGCGCCAGACCGCGCTGTTTTCCGCGACGATGCCGCCGCGGCTGAGATCCATTGCCGAGCGGCACCTGCGCGACCCGCAGCGGATGACGATTGCAGGCGAAAAGCCGGCCGCGGGCAAGCTGCCGCGCGTGCGGCAGGTCGCCTACGTCGTGGCGCGCCCGCACAAGGCGGCCGCGCTTCAGCGCGTGCTCGACATGGAGAGCCCTTCGGCGGCAATCGTCTTCTGCCGCACGCGCCTCGAAGTGGACTCGCTGGTCGAGACGCTCAACGCGCACGGCTACCGGGCCGAGGCGCTCCACGGCGGCATGCAGCAGCGCCAGCGCGAGGCGGTCATGGCGCGATTCCGGTCGGCGAAGGCCGATCTCCTCATTGCCACCGACGTGGCCGCCAGGGGCCTCGACATCCAGCAGCTCTCGCACGTGTTCAACTACGACGTGCCGTCAGACCCCGACGCTTACATTCACCGAATCGGCCGCACGGGGCGTGCCGGCCGTGAGGGGACCGCTATCACCCTCGCAGAGCCCCGCGAGCACCGGCTGCTTCGCAGCATCGAGCGCGTCACCCGGCAGAAGATCGAGGTCGGAACCGTGCCGACCGTGGCGGACCTGCGCGCGAAGCGGCTCGAGCTGACACGTGCGTCGCTGCGCGAGCGGCTGCTTGCCGGCGACCTGGACGACGTGCGGGTGGTGGTGGAATCGCTGGCCGCGGAGTTCGACATCCTCGACGTGGCAGCCGCGGCCGTGAAGCTCGCCCATTCGTCCATTCAGGCCGACGGAGAGGAACGCGACGTGCCGGCACCTGCGCCTCCGCGGGAAGGTCCATCCCGCAGCGCCCCACCGGCGCGCCGCGAACGCCCGCAAAGCTCCCGGGAGGACACGGAGGGGCATGCCGTCGCCCGGCTCTACATCGGCGCCGGCCGTGAGGCGGGGGTGCGCGCCGGAGATCTGGTCGGGGCGATTACGAATGAAGCGGGCATCTCGTCGCGGGACCTCGGCGCGATTGAGATTGCCGACCGGTTCTCCCTGGTGGAAGTGCCCGAGTCGATTGCCGATCAGGTAGTCGCGGCCATGCGGAAGGCCACGCTGCGTGGCCAGAAGGTCACGATCCGGAGGGACAAGGACGCCACCGCCTCGTGAGCTGATCGCCCAATCCGGCCCGGCCAGCGCCGCCAGCCGACGCCACATCGTCGTCCTGTCACTGCACAATCCACTCACTCCAGTTGAGTGTCACATCTTGACAATCAAGATGTGCGAGGCTAGGCTACCCCCCAGACGTTCTGTGTGGGAGGAGTTTTCAGTGAGCGAGGGCCAGCCGACAACCGATCTGATTCAGGGCACGCTCGACATGCTCATTTTGAAGGCGCTCAGCCTGGAGCCGATGCACGGCTTCGGCATCGCCAGGCGCATCGAGCAGACGTCCCGGGGCGTGTTCAAGGTCAACCCGGGATCCCTCCTCACAGCCTTCCAGCGGCTGGAGCGTGGAGGGTTGATCGACTCGGCCTGGCGGCAGACCGACAACGCCCGCCGCGCCAGGTTCTACACGGTTACCCGCGCGGGGCTGAAAGCGCTCGAACGTGAGACGGCGGACTGGACCCGGCGTGTCTCCGCCGTCGCCCGGCTGCTGAAGGCGGAGGGCTGACCCCTTTGTCCCTCTGGCGCCAGGTCACACGGGGGCTTCGGGTGCTCGTCCGTCGCACCGCGGCAGACCGCGACCTGGATGATGAGCTGCTGCACTACGTAGAGGAAGCGGCAGAGGCGCACATGGCGCGTGGGCTGTCGCCGGTTGACGCGCGGCGCGCGGCGCGGCGGGAGGTCGGCAGTGCAATCAGGGTGAGGGAAGAGGTCCGCGATCACGGGTGGGAGCAGGTCGTCGACAGCCTGGCCGCCGACCTGCGCGTGGCCGGGCGGACTCTCCGCAAGAGCCCGGTGTTCACCCTCGTCGTCGTGTTCGTGGTTTCGCTCGGCAGCGGCGCGGTGACGACAATCTTCAGCGCGATGAACGCTCTGCTGCTCCGTCCTCCTCCCGGGCTGACAGACCCTGCCCGGCTCGTTTCCATCCAGCCGGCACGTTCGGATGGCAGCGCGGCGGAACAGTCCTCCTACGCGCACTATGCCGCGTTGCGTGAGGGGTCGAAGGAGCTCGAGGGCATCGCAGCCTGGGGACGGGTAGCGCTCACGATTGCTGCCGGGGGAAGTGGAACCGCCGTATCCGGCAACATGGTGAGTGGCAACTACTTCGAGGTGCTTGGCGTCCGCCCCGCGCTCGGCCGGTTCTTCGCGCCCGAGGAGGACCGCACGCCGGGGTCGCATCCGGTCATCGTCCTGTCCCACGCGTTCTGGACGGCACGGCTCGGCGGGGATGCCGCGGCAGTAGGACGCATGGTCGTGGTCAACGGCACGCCATTTACGATTATTGGCATAGCGCCCCGCGGCTTCCGGGGGGTGTATACCGGGCTGCAGCCTGACGCATGGGTTCCGCTGATGATGCAGCCGCTGTTGCGGCCGCGTTCCAACCTCACGACAGCCTCCTGGCTGTGGCTGTTCGGCCGGCTCCCGGAGGGGGGCGCAGCAGACTCCGGCCAACGGGAGCTGGCGGCGCTGACGGCGAGCCACACGACCCACTCTGGTGGGCCGGTCCGCCCCGACGCGTTCACGTCGGTGCGCCTCTCCCCTCTTACAGGCCTGCCCAACGGCGAAGCGGGAGGGATGCTCGGCTTCATGGGCCTGCTGCTCGGGGCCGCCGCGCTCGTTCTGCTCATCGCGGGCGTGAACGTCGCCGCCATACTGTCGGCACGGTATGTGGCGCGCCGGCGCGAGATGGCCGTCCGCGCGGCGCTGGGTGCGGGCCGGTCCCGGCTGCTCAGGGCGCTCCTGGCCGAAGTGTTCGTGCTCTTCCTGCTCGGTGCCCTCGGCGGTTTCGGCGTGGCAGTGGCCGCGACGGCGGCCCTCGAGCGTCTGCCGCTTCCGGCAACCGTGCCCGTTTCATTGGAGCTGTCGCCGGATTTCCGGGTACTCGCGTTTGCGATCGGCGTTTCGCTCCTCGCGGGGATCGCATTCGGACTCGGCCCGGCGCTGCAGGCCGCCGATCGCAACATCACGTCGCGACTGCGTGACAACAGCCCCGGCGGTGGTTCGCGGCGGACCCTGGTGAGCCGCACGCTGGTCGTAGGTCAGCTCGCGCTGTCGCTCGTGCTGCTCGTCGCCGCCGGGTTGTTCATCCGCGCCCTGGACCGCGGCCAGCGCGTTGATCCCGGCTTCGAGGCGGCCGGCGTCGTCACGGCCTCCCTGGAGACCGAATCGTGGGGGTATGACGAAGCGAAGGGACGTGAGTTCTACGCCCGGCTGCGCGAGCGTGTAGAGGCAATACCAGGCGTCACCGCCGTGTCGTTCACGGGACGCCTTCCCCTGATGATGGGAAGCTCGCCGGACGAGATCACCGTCGGTGGCGACCGGAAGATTCCCATTCACATGGCTGCCGTGGGCGTGGATTATTTCAGGACGCTGCGGCTGCCTGTCGAGAGGGGTCGCGCCTTCCAGACGACGGACGGGGAGGCCGCGCCGCGGGTGGCGGTCATCAACGAGACGTTTGCGCGCCGCGTATGGCCCGACGGAGAGGCGATCGGCCGCAGCTTCACGTTCCGTGGCCATCACACGACCGTGATCGGCATCGCCCGGGACGCCAAATACGCCAGGCTGGACGAACCGACGCCGTCATTCGCTTACTTCCCACTCGCGCAGGTCTGGGGGCCAACCCAGGCGCTCCTGGTGCGGACGGCGACCAGGCCCGAGCATATCTTTTCCGCCCTTCAGCAGGCGGTCCTGTCGATCGACCCGCTGCTGCCGCGCCCGCGAATGACAACGCTGCGAGAGGCGACCGCCATAGTGCTGCTGCCACAGCGTGCTGCCGCCACGGTGACGGGCGCGCTCGGCGTGGTTGGTCTCCTCCTCGCCGGAGTTGGCCTCTACGGGATCCTCTCCTTCTCGGCAAGCCGCCGCACACGTGAGATGGGCGTTCGTGTGGCGCTCGGCGCCGGGCGTTCGAACGTCCTCCGCCTGATGATCAGGGAAGGCCTCCAGCTTGCTGCCGCAGGGATTGTCGTCGGGCTGGGGCTTGCCGCCGCCGCCGGACGGCTGATTGCCGGCTGGCTCTTTGGCGTCAGCCCACTCGACAGCGCGACCCTGGCGGGAATGTCAACGGTGTTCCTTCTCGTCGCTTTCCTCGCCAGCTATCTCCCGGCGCGGCGGGCCGCCGCCCTCGATCCATTGGTAGCCCTGCGCACAGAGTGATTGAGCAACACAGCTGTGGTCAGGCAGGCCTGTCGAGCACGTTGCGAACCGCGGTGGCCAGCCCTGCGGCGGTGAACGGCTTTGGCAGCAGGGCGGCGCCCGGGCGGAGCAGCCCTCGCCGCAACGCGGCATGCTCGGTAGAACCTGACATGAAGAGCACTTTCGTATCCGGCCGGACGGCGCCCAGCCGCTCTGCCAGCGCCGGACCCGTTCCTCCCGGCATCAGCGAGTCGGTGAGGAGGAGGTGCAGCACGCCGTTCTGCCCCTCCGCGATTGCCAGCGCTTCGTCCGCGCACCCGGCGTCCAGCACCTGGTAGCCCTGCCGGACGAGCACCCGGCGCACCAGGCGGCGAACGGACGGTTCGTCCTCCACGAGCAGCACGACTTCCGCACCCCGGGGGGCATGTTCGAGCACGAGCGGCCTCTCTTCCCACTGATGGAGGCTCATGATTCGCCTCTCCGACACGTTCTGTTCTCTCGAAAAATGGGCACACCGACCGGGTCGGCTCACTTCGTTGTCGTCGTGAACGTGCCGCTGACGCTCCCGAGGAACAGCGTGGTGACGGTGTCGGTGTTCGGGTCGTTGGCTGACGTGTGCCGGACCTGGACGGTATTGCTGGCGCTCAGCACACCCGCTGCCGCGGTCCAGTTGTCATTGTTCAGCTTGTACTCCCCGTTGGCTATAGAGATCGGCGTCCCGGCATCGACCTCAGATATGGATACGACGTTGGAGGTCTGAGTCGTATGGGGGTTCACCCCGGTCAACGTGTTGAAGCTGAACGCGTCAGGCGTCGTGTCGGCCGGGTCGGCTCCCTTCGTTGTCGTCGTGAACGTGCCGCTGACGGTCCCGATGAACAGCGTGGTGACGGTGTCGGTGTTCGGGTCGTTGGCTGACGTGTGCCGGACCTGGACCGTATCGCTG
>JACCXG010000532.1 GCA_013697225.1 Acidobacteriota bacterium | reverse complement strand
GCCGTGTAACGTGTTCCCGCTTCCAGCGTTTCGTTTCTATCCCATCATCGATACCGAGGTGTGCGCCTCGAGGGGCGTGGACCCTCTTGCGGCGGCGGTGGCGTGCTTCCGCGGTGGCGCACGCCTGCTCCAGGTCCGCGTGAAGGGGGGCACGTCCGCCGAATTCCTCTCCCTGACGGAAGAGATTGTCGCTGCCGCCGCCGGCACCGGAGCGACAGTCATCGTCAACGACCGCGCCGACATCGCACGGCTTGCCGCGGCCGGCGGAGTGCACGTCGGCCAGGAAGATCTGCCCGTGGAGTCCGCGCGAGCCATCGTCGGGACCGGGCTGGTTGGCGTCTCCACGCACCAGCCTCGTCAAGTCGAGGAGGCCTTGCGCACGTCTGCGGACTATGTGGCGGTGGGGCCGGTCTACGGCACCCTGACGAAAGCGACAGGGTCCAGCCCGCGCGGGCTGGACCTGGTGCGCTACGCGGCAGCCGGTGGCAAGCCGGTTGTCGGCATCGGCGGCATTACGCTCTCCACCGCGCCAGACGTGCTCGAGGCTGGCGCCGCAAGTGTTGCCGTGATCTCCGATCTGCTGTCGACAGGAGATATCGAGGCGCGCGCAGGTGAGTACGTCAGGATTCTCGAGTCGGGGTGAGTCCGCGGCAGCAGACGGCTGCCGCATGACCCATGACTTCTTAACGCCCAACCTCCAACTCCCAAGCTCCAACTCCCAAGCTCCAA
Source organism: Acidobacteriota bacterium (assembly GCA_013697225.1). Classification (GTDB taxonomy): domain Bacteria; phylum Acidobacteriota; class Vicinamibacteria; order Vicinamibacterales; family 2-12-FULL-66-21; genus JACCXG01. The sequence goes on along the minus strand of JACCXG010000532.1, from coordinate 4,270 downwards.
CCCCCAACCCGAGCTCCCGAAGCCCAACCCCCAACGCTCAGGCCGAGGAAGCCCCTGCGGAGGGGGGCGCCTTACCTGTAGGGCGCCCCTGTCGTCGGGTGATCCACCGAGTACTCCCGCCCGCCTCCCGTGAAATAGTCGTTCGCGATTCGCCGCACCGTCGGCAGCAGGAATGCCAGGCCGACGAGGTTCGGGAAGGCCATGAATCCATTCAGGAGGGTGCCCAGCGCCCATGCCAGCCGCACCTCGATGATGGCTCCGACGAAGATCAAGACGACGAAGGTCACCTTGTAGAGCGTGATGGCGCTCGACCCGAAGATGTACTCGAAACACTTTTCGCCGTAGTAGTACCAGGCGATCAGCGTCGAGAACCCGAAGAGGAACGAGCTCAGTGCCACAATCCCGGCGGCAAAGGGGATCGTCGTCGACATGGCGGCGGCGGTGAGGTCGCCGCTGGCCTTCTGATAGGCGGGATCGGTCCACATTCCCGAAGACAGGATGATGAACGCCGTCATCGAGCAGACCACGATCGTGTCGATGAATACTTCGAAGATCCCCACCATTCCCTGCTGCACCGGATGACGGACGGACGCCACGCCGTGAGCGATGGGGGCGCTGCCGAGCCCGGCCTCATTGGAGAGCACACCACGGCTGACGCCCGCCGCAATCGCCTGCGACACCGTTGCCCCGGCAAAACCGCCCATCGCTGCCGTCGGCGTGAACGCCTCCGCGAAGATCAGGCCGAACACCGTGGGGAGCTGCGAGGCATTCAGCGCGATGTAGATGAGCGCCGTAGCGACGTAGATGACGATCATGGTGGGCACAATGGCTTCGGCCGTCTGAGCGATCCGCTTCAGCCCGCCGAGAAGCACCAGACCTACGAGCACGGTGATCGCCAGGCCGGGTACCCACGTCGGCATTGTAACGCCGGCGAGGGTGCGCATCGCCTCGACCGCCGTTCTTGCCACGGTGTTCGACTGCGCCATGTTCCCCGTGCCGACCAGCGCGGTCATCATCCCGAAGAAGGCGAAGAGCACTGCCAGGACGCGGCCCAGTACGGGGTTCGGCACGCCGCGGCTGATGTAGTACATCGGCCCGCTGGCGAGCTCCCCGTTTTCGCGTGTTACTCGATAGTGGACCCCGAGCACCGCCTCGGCGAACTTCGTGGCCATCCCGACAACGGCGCAGACCCACATCCAGAAGACCGCGCCCGCGCCGCCGATGAGAATGGCGGTGGCCACTCCACCGATGTTGCCGTTGCCCACCGTGGCTGCGAGTGCGGTGGCGAGCGCCTGGAACGGCGTAATCGTGTTGGCGGCGGCATCACCGCGCTTTGCGAACGCCCCCTGGAAGGTTGTCCGGAAAGCCAGCGGAAAGCGCCGGATCTGAACCACCCCGGTGGCAAGCGTGATGAGCCCGCCCACGATCACGAGGACCAGCGGCATCACGAAGGGCTGCCAGACAAGGCTGTCCAGCGCCAGAATCTGGTCGGTAATGGCGTCGATGTTCATGTTGTCTTTTCAGCAGCGGTGGACCGGAAGGTCAGCCGCCGAAGGCGGCCCGGAATGTGAACACGATGATGAGGCCGATGGCAATGGGGCAGACGTAGCGGAGCAGTCCACCCCATACGGCGGGCATCGGGAAACTGGCCCCCTCGGCCTGGAGCTCCTCGAGCGCGCCGTCGATCCGCCAGGCCCACCCGACGAACAGCGCGACGAACAGCCCGCCGATTGGCAGTGCGAAGTTGTTCCAGATCAAGGCCATCAGGTCCAGGAAGCCCATGCCCAGCCCCGGCAGGCTCGTGAAGAACGGCACGGCACCGTTCGAGAGAGCCGAGGGAATCGCCAGGACTGCCGTCGCGCCGGTCACCACGAGCACCGCACGCGGCCGCGACCAGCCATGGGCGTCGATCAGGTGGGCCACCGGTACTTCCAGCAGCGAGATCGTCGAGGTGAGCGCCGCCATGGCCAGCAGGATGAAAAACGCCGCTCCAAAGAGATGTCCGCCCGGGAGGGTGGCAAACAGGCGGGGCAGCACGGTGAAGATCAGGCCCGGCCCTCCGGTCGCCGGATCGAATCCCGGAATCGAAAACCCCGCAGGAAAGATGATGAAGCCGGCCAGCAGCGCGATGCCGGTGTCGAGCACCACCACCCAGATCACGGCGGTGCCGATCGTTTCCCGCCGGCTCAGATAGCTGCCATAGGTGATCATGGCCCCCATGCCGAGGCTCAGCGAGAAGAATGCCTGCCCCAGCGCGGCGTTCAGCACGCCGATGTCCCAGATGCGGCTCATGTCCGGCCGCATGTAATAGGCCAGGCCGTTTTCCGCTCCGGGCAGCGTGACCGCCCGGATCGCGAGAAGGAGAAGCAGCCCGATGAGCACGGGCATCAACAGCTTGGTTACGCGCTCGATGCCGCCGTGGACGCCCGCGACGATGATTGACGCGGTCGTGCCGAGCACGAGCAGCGTGAGCCCGATGATCACCGGGACGTTGCTCACGAAGGCGGTGAAGAACTCGCCAAACGCCTGCTGGCCGCCCGTTACGGCTCCCGTAGCGGTGAACCAGATGTAGGCCACCGTCCAGCCCGCGATGACGGCGTAGAACGAGAGGATGCCGACCCCGGCGAGTACCCCCAGGAGGCCTGTCAGCCACCACGCTGTCCCCGGACGAATGACCCGGAAGGCGGTAACAGGATCGCGCTGGGCACGGCGGCCGATTGCCACCTCGGCCACCATGATCGGTGCGCAGATCAACGCGACGCACATGAGGTACACGAGTACGAAAGCGGCGCCGCCTCCCTGGCCCACCTGGGTCGGAAACCCCCAGATGTTCCCCAGGCCCACCGCGGAGCCGGCGGCCGCCAGAATGAACCCGAGCCTCGAACTCCAGGCGCCTCTGTCAGTCCCTGCCATCAGCCTCTGATCCTCCTCTGAGTAGTCAATGCGGCTGCGTGACGGGGCGGAGTGCGACGCGAAGTCACCTGCCTGCCGACACGGGGCGACGCTCCGCCTGCGCGGGTTTGGAGGATGATACCCATGCAGTCGGGCTTTGCTCAAGCGCTATTGCGGTTGAACCCTGTTCCCACCCGCCGGGTCTCCCGTCGGCCGGGTGATAAACTGCCACGGCGAGGAGTTGGCCCACGGCGCAGAGACCGTAACGCTCAGGTATACACATGATGGGATCGATGGGCCGCCTGCTGGATGGCCAGGCCGTGGCGGCAGCGATACGTGCCGATGTGCTGCCGGGAGTTGCCGAGTTCACGTCCGGCGCCGGACGTCCTCCAGGGCTCGGTATCGTGCTCGTCGGTGACAATCCCGCCTCCGAGATCTACGTGCGGAACAAGGTGCGCTCGGGCACCGAGTCGGGTGTGTGGGTGGATCTTCAGCGCCTCCCGGCCACCGCGTCCATAGACGATCTGCTGGCGGTGGTGAATCGCCTGAATATCAGCGAGCGGCACGACGGCATTCTCGTGCAGGCGCCACTCCCGGAGGCCATGGGCCGCCATGCGGCGCAGCGCGTGTTCGACACCATCGATCCTGACAAGGACGTCGACGGATTTCATCCCGCCAACGTGGGACGGCTGGTGCAGGGCCGGGCGCATCTGGCGCCCTGCACGCCCTCTGGTGTCATCGAGTTGCTGGATCGCAGCGACATCCCGATTGCCCGGCGGTACGCCGTAATCATCGGCCGGAGCGACATCGTCGGAAAGCCGATGGCCATGTTGCTGCTCCAGCGCGATGCCACCGTGACGATCTGCCATTCCCGCACGGCGGACCTGCCGGAGGTCGCCTCCCGGGCGGACATCCTGGTGGCAGCGATCGGGCGCGCGGGATTCGTGACGAGAGACTTCGTCAAGCCCGGCGCGGCAGTCATCGACGTGGGAATCAACCGGGTGAGCGACCGCGCGACAGCAGTGAGCCTGTTCGGGCCGTCTTCGCCACGGCTCGCAGACTTCGATCGCCGCGGGTCGGTCGTGGCTGGCGACGTGCACCCGGAGGTCGCCGGCATCGCAGGCGCGCTGACTCCCGTGCCAGGCGGAGTCGGGCCACTGACCATTGCGATGCTGCTGAAGAACACCCTCGCAGCGGCGTCCGCCAGACGTGGGGGGCGGTAAGTACGGGCATGCTCAGGGCCGCGCTCACCGGCGGCATCGCGACGGGGAAGTCCTACTGCCTGTCGCAGTTCGACAGCCTGGGCGTGCCGGTCATCGACGCCGATCGGCTCGCACGGCTCGCGCTGGCGCCCGGGTCCGCCGGCCTCGCAGCTGTC